>NZ_JBWKZB010000003.1:0-283642 GCF_059424105.1 Pseudomonas sp. GW456-E7
GAGCAAGCCCGCTCCCACAGGTGACCGCGATCAAATGTGGGAGCGGGCTTGCTCGCGAAGGCGTCAAGACTATCGATACAAATTCCGGATCAACTCAATCCACCCGACTCAATGAAGTCCACAGCACCTGCGCCGCATACCCTCGATAAGGCCGCCACCCTTCAGCCCGCGCCAACAGCTGCTTCGCCGTCACCGGCCCACCCTCCAGCGCCACCAACGCATTGACCAGCCCTACATCGCCATTGGGAAATCCATCCATCTCCCGCAACTGGCGCAACGCAATGTATTGCGCCGTCCAGTCACCAATCCCGTGCAACGCCAGCAACCGCGCTACGCCCGCCTCCCGGCCGGGCTCGAACAATCGCGGGTCATCGAGCCATGCCTGAGCCACACCCGACAAGGTCCGCCCCCGGCTTTTCGGCATGCCCAACGCAGCCAGATCGGCCTGCGCCAACACCTGCGCCGTGGGGAACACATGACTCAAACCCGCTAACGGCTTACCCAGTGGCACGCCATATTGCGCCACCAGTTTCCCCGCGAGGCGAATCGCCGCGACCACCGTAATCTGCTGCCCCAGCACCGCGCGGATCGCCAGTTCCAGCCCGTCCCACGCCCCCGGCACACGCAGCCCGGGACGCTCGGCAATCAACCGGGCCATCAGCGGATCACCCGCTAAATGCCGATGGATGGTGGCGAGATCGGCATCAAGATCGAACATCCGTCGCACGCTTGCGACGATGTCGGGCACGGCGCTCGGGTCGGGAAAATCCAGCGTCAGCTCAAGGGCGTCAGACGTGGCAGGCCGGATAGAAAAGCTGCCGTGCATCCCCTTCAGATCGATGCTGCGCGAGTAGACGCCGTCGGCCACAGTTTCAAGTCCCGCAATCGCCCGTGCCGACAAAAATCCCAGCATCGCCGGCCAGTCATAGGGTGGCTGATACGCCAGCAACAGCTTCACAGACTCAGCAACCCGCTATACAGCCCATAAGCCGCCAGACCGGCGCCGCTGATGACCGCGGTGAAGATGCCTTTCTCGAGCGTCGTGAACAATGGCATGCCCTGTTCATGGCGGGCCTTGGCAAACAGGATCACACCCGGCGCATACAACAACGCCGACAGCAGCAAATACTTCAAGCCGCCGGCGTACAGCAACCACACCGCGTAACTCAAGGCGATGACGCCAACCAGCAAATCCTTGCTCCGCTCGGCGCTTGCCTGCTGGTAGGTTTCCCCGCGCACGCACAACAACACCGCATAGGCCGCCGACCACAGGTACGGCACCAGAATCATCGATGACGCCAGGTAAATCAGACTGGTGTAGGTGCCGGCGGAAAACAACGTGATCAGCAGGAACAGCTGGATCATCGAGTTGGTCAGCCACATTGCATTGACCGGCACACGGTTGGCGTTTTCCCTGGTCAGGAATGCCGGCATGGTCTTGTCTTTCGCCGTGGCGAACAGGATTTCGGCGCACAGCAGCGCCCAGGACAGCAACGCCCCCAACAGCGAGATCGCCAGGCCGACGCTGATCAGCACTGCCCCCCAGTGGCCGACGATATGCTCAAGCACCGCCGCCAACGAGGGGTTCTGCAGTTTCGCCAGTTCCGGCTGGGTCATGATCCCCAGCGACAACACGTTCACCAGCACCAACAGTGCCAATACCCCAATGAACCCGATCACCGTCGCCCGGCCCACGTCGGAACGTTTCTCCGCCCGGGCCGAATAGACACTGGCCCCCTCGATCCCGATGAACACGAACACGGTGACCAGCATCATGTGCCGAACCTGATTCATCACACTGCCGAATTCCGGGTTGTTACGCCCCCAGATATCGAGGGTAAAGATGTCCGCCTTGAACGCCACGGCGGCGATCACGATGAACATGATCAACGGCACGATCTTGGCCACGGTGGTCACCTGGTTGATGAACGCCGCCTCCTTGATCCCGCGCATCACCACAAAATGCACGGTCCAGAGCAGCACCGAAGCGCAGGCGATGGCGATTGGCGTGTTGCCTTCGCCAAAGACCGGAACGAAATAACCCAGGGTGCTGAACAGCAGTACGAAATAGCCGACGTTGCCCAGCCAGGCGCTGATCCAGTACCCCCAGGCGGACGAGAAGCCCATGTAGTCGCCGAACCCGGCCTTGGCATAGGCATACACCCCGGACTCCAGCTCCGGCTTGCGATTGGCCAGGGTCTGGAACACGAACGCCAGGGTCAGCATGCCAACGGCGGTGATCGCCCAACCGATCAGGATCGCCCCGGCATCGGCCCTGGCGGCCATGTTTTGCGGCAGGGAAAAGATCCCGCCACCGATCATCGAACCCACCACCAGGGCGATCAATGCGCTCAGGCGAAGCTTGCTCGGTGATTGCGACATCGTTGCATCTCCATTTTTTCGGGGGGCGACAACTGCCGCGAGATCGTCACATATCGGGCGTCAACTAAACTGTTGAAGCGTAATAACGTTTATTGGATAACGCCAACCTATGTCTTTTTACTTGCACAAAACGGCTATTAGAGGCGCCGATATAATCATTAGTTGTATACGTTTTTCCAATACATCCATTTCGTACAAAAAACCCGTGAGGAAGATTGGCGAATTCTGAAAAACCAACTAGCGTCATAATTCGAAACAAAGTACAAAAGTACTGAAATTATTCACAGAAAGGCTCTAGATCAAGCATTACAAGCAGCCGCCTTGCAAGTGATAGCACTCCGCCACGAAACTGGGAACGCTTTCATTTAGTGATCCAAGTCAGCTGATTGGATAGCCAACGGAATTAGTCTGTTGCCTCTCTTCTCCTGCATTGGAGTCATGCAATGTCTGAAGCTCCCGGAAAACTCAAACTCGGCGCACTGGTTGCATTAGTCGTCGGTTCGATGATTGGTGGCGGGATCTTTTCCTTGCCGCAAAACATGGCCGCCAGTGCCGATGTCGGTGCCATTCTGATCGGTTGGGCAATCACCGCCGTCGGCATGCTCACCCTGGCATTCGTGTTCCAGACCCTGGCCAATCGCAAACCCGACCTGGACGGCGGGGTCTACGCCTACGCCAAGGCCGGTTTCGGCGACTACATGGGCTTCTCGTCCGCCTGGGGGTACTGGATCAGTGCCTGGCTGGGCAACGTCGGTTACTTCGTCCTGTTGTTCAGCACACTCGGCTACTTCTTTCCGATATTCGGGGAGGGGAATACCCCTGCCGCCGTGATCGGTGCCTCGGTGCTGCTCTGGGCCGTGCATTTCCTCGTACTGCGAGGCATCAAGGAAGCGGCGTTCATCAACCTGGTGACCACCGTCGCCAAGATCGTGCCGCTGGTGCTGTTCATGTTGATCGCGTTGTTCGCCTTCAAACTGGACATCTTCACCGCTGACATCTGGGGCCTCAAGAACCCGGACCTGGGCAGCGTGATGGATCAGGTGCGCAAGATGATGCTGGTCACCGTGTGGGTGTTCATCGGCATCGAAGGCGCGAGCATCTTTTCGGCCCGGGCGGAAAAACGCAGCGACGTGGGTAAAGCCACCGTGATCGGCTTTGTCACCGTGCTGCTGTTCCTGGTGCTGGTGAACGTGCTGTCGCTGGGGATCATGACCCAGCCGGAACTGGCCAAATTGCAGAACCCGTCGATGGCGGCGGTGCTGGAGCATGTGGTCGGCCACTGGGGTGCAGTGCTGATCAGCGTCGGCCTGATCATCTCGCTGTTGGGGGCTTTGCTGTCGTGGGTGCTGCTGTGTGCGGAGATCATGTTCGCCGCTGCCAAGGACCACACCATGCCAGCGTTCCTGCGCAAGGAAAACGCCAACCATGTACCGGTCAATGCCCTGTGGCTGACCAACGCCATGGTGCAGATCTTCCTGATCATCACCTTGTTCTCGGCCAGTACCTACCTGTCGCTGATCTACCTCGCCACCTCGATGATCCTGGTGCCGTACCTGTGGTCGGCGGCCTATGCCTTGCTGCTGGCCGTGCGGGGCGAAACCTACGAGGGCGCATCAGGCGGTCGGCAGAAAGATCTCATCATCGGCGCCGTGGCCCTGGTCTATGCGGTCTGGCTGCTCTACGCCGGCGGCATCAAATACCTGTTGCTGTCCGCCCTGCTCTACGCCCCCGGCGTGATCCTGTTCGCCAAGGCCAAGCTGGAAATCAACAAACCGGTTTTCACCAACGTCGAGAAGCTGATTTTCGCTGCGGTGGTCGTCGGCGCCGTGGTGGCGGCCTACGGTCTCTACGACGGCTTCCTGACCCTGTAATGCACTTGTTTTGTCATCTGGAGGATCACTGTAATGACCACGGAAAAAGTTAAGTACGGCGTCCATTCCGAAGCCGGCAAACTGCGCAAAGTCATGGTTTGCTCCCCTGGACTTGCCCATCAGCGGCTGACCCCGAACAACTGCGATGAACTGCTGTTCGATGATGTGCTGTGGGTGGCCCAGGCCAAGCGCGACCACTTCGACTTCGTCACCAAGATGCGCGAACGTAACGTCGATGTGCTGGAAATGCACAACCTGCTGACCGACATCGTCGCCATTCCCGAAGCCCTGGACTGGATTCTGGAACGCAAGATCACCGCCAACTCGGTGGGCCTGGGCCTGATCAACGAAACCGCGTCGTGGCTGCGCAGCCTGGAGCCACGTCACATCGCCGAGTTCCTGATCGGCGGCGTATCGGGCGACGACTTGCCCACCAGTTTCGGCGGCAAGGCCATCGAGATGTTCCGCGACTTCCTCGGCCACTCCAGCTTCATCCTGCCGCCGCTGCCCAACACCCAGTTCACCCGCGATACCACCTGCTGGATCTATGGTGGCGTCACCCTCAACCCGATGTACTGGCCGGCGCGCCGCCAGGAGACCCTGCTGACCACCGCCATCTACAAATTCCACCCCGAGTTCACCAACGCCGACTTCCAGATCTGGTACGGCGACCCGGACAAGGACCACGGCAACGCCACCCTTGAGGGCGGTGATGTGATGCCGATCGGTAACGGCGTGGTGTTGATCGGCATGGGCGAACGCTCCTCGCGCCAGGCCATTGCCCAACTGGCGGTGAACCTGTTCAAGAACAAGGCCGTCGAGAAAGTGATTGTCGCCGGCCTGCCGAAATCCCGCGCGGCGATGCACCTGGACACCGTGTTCAGCTTCTGCGATCGCGACCTCGTCACCATTTTCCCGGAAGTGGTGAACCAGATTGTCGCCTTCACCCTGCGTCCCGATGAAAGCAAGGCCGGCGGCATCGACATCCGACGCGAAGAAACCAACTTCCTCGACACCGTGGCCCAGGCCCTCAACCTCAAAGCGTTGCGCGTGGTGGAAACCGGCGGCAACAGCTTCGCCGCCGAACGCGAGCAATGGGACGACGGTAACAACGTGGTGGCCGTGGAGCCGGGCGTGGTCATCGGCTACGACCGCAATACCTACACCAATACCCTGCTGCGCAAGGCCGGGGTGGAGGTCATCACCATCAGCGCCGGCGAACTCGGCCGGGGACGGGGCGGCGGCCATTGCATGACCTGCCCGATCATCCGCGATCCGATCGACTACTAACCTATTACCTTGGCCCGCACTTACCGAGTTCGGGCCAAGGGGATAACCGACACCTTAGGAGATCCAAAATGGCGTTCAACATCCATAACCGCAATCTGCTGAGCCTGGAACACCACACCCCTCGCGAATTGCGCTACCTGCTCGACCTGTCCCGCGACCTTAAGCGTGCCAAGTACACCGGCACCGAACAGCAGCATCTCAAGGGCAACAACATCGCGCTGATCTTCGAAAAAACCTCGACCCGCACCCGCTGCGCGTTCGAAGTTGCAGCCTATGACCAGGGCGCCAACGTCACCTACATCGACCCGAACTCCTCGCAGATCGGTCACAAGGAAAGCATGAAGGACACCGCCCGCGTGCTCGGGCGCATGTACGACGCCATCGAGTACCGTGGCTTCAAACAGGAAATCGTCGAGGAGCTGGCCAAGTTCGCCGGCGTCCCCGTGTTCAACGGCCTGACCGACGAGTATCACCCGACACAAATGATCGCCGACGTGCTGACCATGCGTGAACACGCCGACAAACCGATCCACGAAATCAGCTACGCCTACCTCGGCGACGCGCGCAACAACATGGGCAACTCGCTGTTGCTGATCGGCGCCAAGCTCGGCATGGACGTGCGCATCTGCGCGCCAAAAGCCCTGTGGCCGGCGGACGACCTGGTCGCCCGCTGCAAACAGTACGGTGAAGAAAGCGGCGCACGCATCACCCTCACCGAAGACCCGAAAGCGGCGGTCAAGGGCGTCGACTTCATCCACACCGATGTCTGGGTATCGATGGGCGAACCGGTTGAAGCCTGGGCCGAACGCATCCAGCAACTGCTGCCGTACCAGGTCAACGCCGAACTGATGAAAGCCACCGGCAACCCGCGCACCAAGTTCATGCACTGCCTGCCGGCGTTCCACAACTGTGATACCAAGGTCGGCAAGCAGATTGCCGAGCAGTACCCACACCTGAGCAACGGCATCGAAGTGACCGATGACGTGTTCGAGTCGCCGGCCTGCATCGCCTTCGAGCAAGCGGAAAACCGCATGCACACCATCAAGGCGATTCTGGTGTCGACGCTGGCTGATCTTTAACGGCTGACTCGGCTCCCACTGACGGAACACGCCCCCCTGTGGGAGCGGGCTTGCTCGCGAAAGCGGAGTGTCAGTCGACATCGAAGTTGACTGATGCACCGTCTTCGCGAGCAAGCCCGCTCCCACACTGGTCCGGGTTCCACAGATAGACCGCGTTGCTTGCAACCTCTTTGCTTAGAAGGACTGACACCATGCGTATCGTCGTTGCTCTGGGCGGTAATGCCCTGCTCCGCCGCGGCGAACCGATGACCGCTGACAACCAGCGCGCCAACATCCGGATCGCCACCGAACAGATCGCCAAGATCCATCCCGGCAACCAACTGGTCATCGCCCACGGCAATGGCCCCCAGGTCGGCCTGCTGTCATTGCAGGCAGCGGCCTACACCTCGGTTTCGCCCTACCCGCTGGACGTGCTCGGTGCCGAGACCGAAGGCATGATCGGCTACATCATCGAACAGGAACTGGGCAATCTGCTGGACTTCGAAGTGCCCTTCGCGACCCTGCTGACCCAGGTCGAAGTCGATGCCAATGACCCGGCCTTCAAGAACCCGACCAAGCCCATCGGCCCGGTCTACAGCAAGGCCGAGGCGGAGAAGCTCGCCGCCGAAAAAGGCTGGGCCATTGCCCCGGACGGCGACAAATACCGTCGCGTGGTCGCCAGCCCGAAACCCAAGCGCATCTTCGAAATCCGTCCGATCAAATGGCTGCTGGAAAAAAGCAGCATCGTGATCTGCGCCGGCGGCGGCGGCATTCCGACCATGTATACCTCGCCCGGCAAACTCGAGGGCGTCGAAGCGGTCATCGACAAGGATCTGTGCTCGGCGCTGCTGGCCGAACAGCTTGAAGCCGATCTACTGGTGATCGCCACCGACGTCAACGCCGCTTTCATCGACTTTGGCAAACCCACGCAGAAAGCCATCGCCCAGGCGCACCCCGACGAAATGGAAAAACTCGGCTTCGCCGCCGGCTCCATGGGACCGAAGGTGCAGGCGGCCTGCGAATTCGCGCGCCATACTGGAAAAGTGGCGGTGATTGGCTCGCTCGCGGACATCGAAGCGATCGTCCAGGGCAAGGCCGGCACGCGCATCAGCACGGCGACCGCCGGCATTACTTACTTGTAGAGAGAGGCGTTTATGGCAACGTTTGATCCAGGTCACTTGCACATCGAGCGCCATGCGCTGAACAAGGATGATGTGAGCTACAACATCCACCTAGACTATGAAGTCAGCAAGAACCCCAAAGGGGAAAAAGGCATTCAGTTCACCATGCATGGCAGCATTCAGGGCAAGGACCTGAAGGAGCCCTTCTTCCTGCCCAAGGAGGAAGCCTACAACTTCGCCAGCAATGTGACGAAAATCGCCGAGAAATATGGCATTCCCAAAGAAAAAATCGCCATTGGTTCGTCACACGAACATTACGACCTGATGTTCGAAGACATCCGCACGCAACTGAATATGAAATCCGGCGACCCGATAGATCTCGAGAAATTCGAGTAGCCCACATTCCCTGTGGGAGCGGGCTTGCTCGCGAAAGCGGAGTGTCAGACACCATCGTTGGCAACTGATACACCGCTTTCGCGAGCAAGCCCGCTCCCACAAAGGGATTATCGCCCTATGGAAGTCCGCGCAGGATTTCACCATTAGCCCGCCCCAAGGCATACTTGCCACCCTCCGCACTGCAGACCCCGAAACCGCCCCATGCGTATCCACGTCAGCTTCATCGACCGCGTCGGTATCACCCAGGAAGTCCTGGCCCTGCTTGGCGGGCGCAATCTGAACCTGGATGCGGTGGAAATGGTCCCGCCCAATGTTTATATCGACGCCCCGACCCTGAGCCCGCAAGTCCTTGAGGAACTGCGCGATGCCCTGTTCAGCGTGCGTGGCGTGCAAGCGGTGACGGTGGTCGACATCCTGCCCGGCCAGCGTCGGCACTTGCAGCTCGATGCGTTGCTGGCCGCCATGACCGACCCGGTGCTGGCACTGGACAGCGACGGCAAGGTGCTGCTGGCCAACCCGGCGTTGATCGCCCTGTACGGCCGCGAACCGAATGGTGAAAGTGTGGCCGAGCTGTTTGCCGACCCGGCCTTGCTCGACGCCCTGCTCGAACACGGCTTTCGCCTGCCCCTGCGGGAAATCATCGTCAATGGCCAGACCTTCCTGCTCGACGCCACACCGATCACTGACGCCGGCGCCCTGCTGACCCTGTACCAGCCGAACCGCATCGGCGAACGCCTGTCCGCACTGCACCATGACCACGCCGAAGGTTTCGATGCACTGCTCGGCGAGTCCCCGGTGATCCGCACCCTCAAGGCTCGCGCCCAGCGGGTGGCGGCCCTCGATGCACCGCTGCTGATCCAGGGCGAAACCGGCACCGGCAAGGAACTGGTGGCCCGTGCCTGTCACGCCATCAGCGCCCGGCACAGTTCACCCTTTCTGGCGTTGAACTGCGCGGCATTACCGGAGAACCTCGCCGAAAGTGAACTGTTCGGCTACGCCCCCGGCGCTTTCACCGGCGCGCAACGCGGTGGCAAGCCAGGGCTGATGGAGCTGGCCAACCAGGGCACGGTGTTTCTCGATGAAATCGGCGAGATGTCGCTGTATTTGCAGGCCAAGCTGCTGCGTTTCCTCAACGACGGCAGTTTTCGCCGGGTCGGCGGTGACCGTGAGGTCAAGGTCAACGTGCGGATCCTCAGCGCCACCCACCGCGACCTGGAAAAAATGGTCAGCGAAGGCCTGTTCCGCGAAGACCTGTTCTATCGCCTCAACGTCCTGAATGTTGAAGTGCCGCCGTTGCGCGAGCGCGGCCAGGACATTCTGCTGCTGGCCCGCTACTTCATGCAGCAGGCCTGTGCGCAGATCCAGCGCCCGATCTGTCGCCTGGCACCAGGCACTTACCCGGCGCTGCTGGGCAACCGCTGGCCGGGCAACGTGCGGCAATTGCAGAACGTGATCTTCCGCGCCGCGGCGATTTGCGAAAGCAGCCTGGTGGACATTGGCGACCTCGACATCGCCGGCACCTCGGTGGCCCGCCAGGGCGACCATGACGTCGACAGCCTGGAACAGGCCATGGATGAATTCGAGAAGACCCTGCTGGAAAAACTCTACGTCAGCTATCCCTCGACCCGGCAACTGGCGACCCGCCTGCAAACCTCCCACACCGCGATTGCCCATCGGTTGCGCAAGTACGGCATTCCAGGCAAGGCCTGAGGCCTGACACCGAACAACTGTGGGAGCGAGCTTGCTCGCGATTGCGGAGTCACATTCAACAAAAATGTCGACTGACACGCCCTCATCGCGAGCAAGCTCGCTCCCACAGTTTTTTGTGTTCGACATGAAATCGCGCCAAAAACGACCTCCACCTGTACTGAAAGCGCTACAGCGGAACGATATCGCTACACCCCTCTCCGATCACGGCTGTGCAAGGCTTTGATCCACCTCGGCTTTTATCATTGACATATGCCGTATCGATTTCGCTACAACGAATGAATTTCAGCCTTTGTCAAAACCGCCTAAATCATTGATCAATAACAACAAAAACAACGTTGGCCGCGTTCTTGCTATGTAGTTCTCCATAACCAGGGCATCGCCCAAGCATTCAATCGCGTCCACCAGACGAGTCTGGCCCCTTAGGAGTTTCCATGAGCGAGTTGCGTTTTACTGAAGATCACGAATGGCTGCGCACCGAAGCTGACGGCAGCGTCACGGTCGGCATCACCGCTTTCGCACAGAACGCCCTGGGCGACGTGGTTTTCGTTCAACTGCCTGAGCTGCAGTCCTACGACAAAGGCGCCGAAGCCGCCACCGTGGAATCGGTAAAGGCTGCCAGCGGCGTGTACATGCCATTGGACGGCGAAGTGCTGGAAGTGAACCCGGCGCTGGACAGCAGCCCTGAACTGGTCAACGAAGATCCGCTGGGCGAAGGCTGGTTCTTCCGTTTCAAACCTGCCGATGCCTCCGCTGTCGGCCAACTGCTGGACCAGGACGCCTACGACCGCCTGATCAAAGCCCAAGCCGAAGCCTGAGGAGCACTGACATGACCCAGATCAATCTGACCACTGCCAACGAATTCATCGCCCGTCACATCGGCCCGCGTGCCGGCGACGAGCAAGCCATGCTCAACAGCCTCGGTTTCGACTCCCTGGAAGCCCTGAGCGCCAGCGTGATTCCCGACAGCATCAAGGGCACCAGCGTCCTCGGCCTGGAAGACGGCTTGAGCGAAGCCGATGCCCTGGCCTTGATCAAGTCCATCGCGAGCAAAAACCAGCTGTTCAAGACCTTCATCGGCCAGGGCTACTACGGCACCCACACGCCGTCGCCGATCCTGCGCAACCTGCTGGAAAACCCGGCCTGGTACACCGCCTACACCCCGTACCAGCCAGAAATCTCCCAGGGCCGTCTCGAAGCGCTGCTGAACTTCCAGACCCTGATCAGCGACCTCACCGGCCTGCCGATCGCCAACGCCTCGCTGCTCGACGAAGCCACCGCCGCTGCCGAAGCCATGACCTTCTGCAAACGCCTGAGCAAGAACAAAGGCAGCCATCAATTCTTCGCCTCCGTGCATTGCCACCCGCAGACCCTCGACGTCCTGCGCACCCGTGCCGAGCCTCTGGGCATCGACGTGGTGGTTGGCGACGAGCTTGAATTGACCGACGTGACGCCGTTCTTCGGCGCCCTGTTGCAATACCCGGCAAGCAACGGTGACGTGTTCGACTACCGCGAGCTGACCGAACGCTTCCACGCCGCCAACGCCCTGGTCGCCGTGGCGGCCGACCTGCTGGCTCTGACCGTGCTGACCGCACCGGGTGAATTCGGTGCCGACGTGGCCATCGGCAGCGCACAACGCTTCGGCGTGCCGCTGGGCTTCGGTGGCCCGCACGCGGCCTACTTCTCCACCAAGGATGCCTTCAAGCGTGACATGCCGGGCCGCCTGGTCGGTGTTTCCGTAGACCGTTTCGGCAACCCGGCCCTGCGTTTGGCCATGCAGACCCGCGAACAACACATCCGTCGCGAGAAGGCCACGTCGAACATCTGCACCGCGCAAGTGCTGCTGGCCAACATCGCCAGCATGTACGCCGTGTACCACGGTCCGAAAGGCCTGACGCAGATCGCCAATCGCGTGCACCACCTGACTGCAATCCTGGCCAAAGGCTTGAGCGCATTGGGTCTGAACGTCGAGCAAGCGAACTTCTTCGACACCCTGACCGTGAAGACCGGCGCTCAAACTGCCGCCCTGCACGACAAGGCGCACGCCCAGCGCATCAACCTGCGCGTGGTCGATGGCGAACGCCTGGGCCTGTCCCTGGACGAAACCACCACTCAGGCCGACGTTGAAATCCTGTGGAGCCTGCTGTCCGACGGCAAGGCCCTGCCGGACTTCGCCGCCCTCGCCGCCTCGGTGCAGAGCGCCATCCCGGCCGCGCTGGTACGTCAGTCGCCAATCCTCAGCCACCCGGTGTTCAACCGCTATCACTCGGAAACCGAGCTGATGCGTTACCTGCGCAAACTGGCGGACAAGGACCTGGCGCTGGACCGCACCATGATCCCGCTGGGTTCGTGCACCATGAAGCTCAACGCCGCCAGCGAAATGATCCCGGTGACCTGGGCCGAGTTCGGTGCCCTGCACCCGTTCGCCCCGGCCGAGCAAAGCGCCGGTTATCAGCAATTGACCGACGAACTGGAAGCCATGCTGTGCGCTGCGACCGGCTACGACTCGGTTTCGCTGCAACCGAACGCCGGTTCCCAGGGTGAATACGCCGGCCTGCTGGCGATCCGCGCCTACCACCAGAGCCGTGGCGAAGACCGCCGCGACATCTGCCTGATCCCGTCGTCGGCCCACGGCACCAACCCGGCCACCGCTCAGATGGCCGGTATGCGTGTGGTCGTGACCGCGTGCGATGCCCGTGGCAACGTCGACATCGAAGACCTGCGCGCCAAGGCCATCGAGCACCGCGAGCACCTCGCCGCGCTGATGATCACCTACCCGTCGACCCACGGCGTGTTCGAAGAAGGCATCCGCGAAATCTGCGGCATCGTTCATGACAACGGCGGCCAGGTGTACATCGACGGCGCCAACATGAACGCCATGGTCGGCCTCTGCGCGCCGGGCAAGTTCGGTGGCGATGTGTCGCACCTGAACCTGCACAAGACCTTCTGCATCCCCCACGGCGGTGGCGGCCCGGGCGTCGGCCCGATCGGTGTGAAATCGCACCTGGCGCCGTTCCTGCCGGGCCACGCACAGATGGAGCGCAAGGAAGGCGCCGTTTGCGCGGCACCGTTCGGCAGCGCGAGCATTCTGCCGATCACCTGGATGTACATTCGTATGATGGGTGGCGCGGGCCTCAAGCGTGCTTCGCAGCTGGCGATCCTCAATGCCAACTACATCTCCCGTCGCCTTGAAGAGCACTATCCAGTGCTGTACACCGGCAGCAACGGCCTGGTGGCGCACGAATGCATCCTCGACCTGCGTCCATTGAAAGACAGCAGCGGCATCAGCGTCGATGACGTGGCCAAGCGCCTGATCGACTTCGGCTTCCACGCGCCGACCATGTCGTTCCCGGTAGCCGGCACGCTGATGATCGAGCCGACCGAAAGCGAATCCAAGGAAGAACTGGACCGCTTCTGCGACGCCATGATCCGCATCCGCGAAGAAATCCGCGCGGTGGAAAACGGCACCCTGGACAAGGACGACAACCCGCTGAAAAACGCTCCACACACCGCCAAGGAACTGGTGGGCGAGTGGTCGCACCCGTACAGCCGCGAGCAAGCGGTTTACCCGGTTGCGTCGCTGATCGAAGGCAAGTACTGGCCGCCGGTCGGTCGCGTCGACAACGTGTTCGGCGACCGCAACCTGGTCTGCGCCTGCCCGTCGATCGAAAGCTACGCTTAAACCAATGAGGGGGCGGTTGATCCCGCCCCCCTTTTGCAAAAACACCACAGTCCCCTGTGGGAGCGAGCTTGCTCGCGATAGCGGTCTTTCAGTCGACATCCATGGTGAATGTCAGACCGTCATCGCGAGCAAGCTCGCTCCCACAGTGAATTGCGCCAACCTTCCGATTCCGTGAATTCCTATAACAAGAAACCGGAGAACCACCATGTCGTTAAGCGTGTTCGACCTGTTCAAGATTGGCATCGGCCCCTCCAGCTCCCACACCGTCGGCCCGATGCGCGCCGCTGTGCGTTTCGTCGAAGGCCTGCGCCGTGAAGGGCTGCTGACGGCCACCACCTGCGTCAAGGTCGAGCTGTACGGCTCGCTCGGCGCCACCGGCAAAGGCCACGGCAGTGACAAGGCTGTGCTGCTGGGCCTGGAAGGCGAACACCCGGACACCGTGGACACCGAAACCGTCGCTGCGCGCCTGCAAGAGATTCGCAGCAACGCACGCTTGAACCTGCTCGGCGAACACAGCATTGCGTTCAACGAGAAAGAACACCTGGCGATGATTCGCAAACCCTTGCCCTATCACCCCAACGGCATGATTTTTCGCGCCTTCGACGCGGCGGGTTTGCAGATCCGCAGCCGCGAGTACTACTCGGTCGGCGGCGGTTTTGTGGTCGATGAGGACGCTGCCGGCGCCGATCGCATCGTCGAAGATGCCACGCCCCTGACCTTCCCTTTCAAAAGCGCCAAGGACCTACTCGCTCATTGCGCCAAATACGGCCTGTCGATCAGCCAGGTGATGTTGACGAATGAAAGCGCCTGGCGCCCGGAAGCGGAAACCCGCGCCGGCCTGCTGAAAATCTGGCAGGTCATGCAGGACTGTGTCGCCGCCGGTTGCCGTAATGAAGGCATCCTGCCCGGTGGCTTGAAGGTCAAACGCCGGGCGGCAGCACTGCATCGGCAATTGTGCAGCAACCCTGAATCCTCCTTGCGCGATCCGCTGTCAGTGCTGGACTGGGTCAACCTGTACGCCCTGGCCGTCAACGAAGAAAACGCCAACGGCGGCCGCGTGGTCACGGCCCCCACCAACGGTGCGGCCGGGATCATTCCGGCGGTGCTGCATTACTACATGCGGTTTATTCCCGGCGCCAATGACGACGGGGTGGTGCGCTTTCTGCTGACTGCCGCCGCCATCGGCATTCTGTACAAGGAAAACGCCTCGATTTCCGGCGCCGAAGTCGGCTGTCAGGGTGAAGTCGGCGTCGCCTGCTCGATGGCCGCCGGCGCCTTGTGCGAAGTGCTCGGTGGCAGCGTGCAACAAGTGGAGAACGCCGCGGAAATCGGCATGGAACACAACCTCGGGCTGACCTGCGACCCGATTGGCGGGCTGGTGCAGGTGCCTTGCATCGAGCGCAACGCCATGGGTTCGGTCAAGGCCATCAATGCCGTGCGCATGGCCATGCGCGGCGACGGGCAACACTTCGTCTCCCTCGACAAGGTCATCCGCACCATGCGCCAGACCGGCGCCGACATGAAAAGCAAATACAAGGAAACCGCCCGTGGCGGTTTGGCGGTCAACATTATCGAGTGCTGATGCGCGCTCATCTGCACCCTTCTTCAGGAGCTGAATATGTCCACCGAACAACTGTTGAAAACCCCGTTGCACGCACTGCACATCGAACTCGGCGCGCGCATGGTGCCGTTCGCCGGCTATGACATGCCGGTGCAATACCCGCTGGGCGTGATGAAAGAACACCAGCACACCCGCGACCAGGCCGGGCTGTTCGATGTCTCGCACATGGGCCAGATCCGCCTGACCGGCGCCGATGCCGCCAAGGCCCTGGAAACCCTGGTACCGGTGGACATCGTCGACCTGCCGGTGGGCATGCAGCGTTACGCGATGTTCACCAATGCGACGGGCGGCATCCTCGATGACCTGATGGTCGCCAACCTGGGCAACGACGAACTGTTCCTGGTGGTCAACGCCGCTTGCAAGGATCAGGACCTGGCCCACCTGCGCAAGCACATCGGTGAGCAGTGCACGATCGAGCCGCTGTTCGAAGAGCGTGCCCTGCTTGCTCTGCAAGGCCCGGCTGCAGTGACCGTGCTGGCACGCCTGGCCCCGGAAGTTGCGAAGATGACCTTCATGCAGTTCGCCCGCGTGAAGCTGCTGGGCGTGGACTGTTTTGTCAGCCGCTCGGGCTACACCGGCGAAGACGGTTTCGAAATTTCCGTCCCCGCCGCCAACGCCGAAGCCCTGGCTCGCGCCCTGCTGGCCGAACCGGAAGTGGCCGCCATCGGCCTCGGCGCCCGCGACTCCCTGCGTCTTGAGGCGGGCCTGTGCCTGTACGGGCATGACATGAACACCGAGACCAGCCCGATCGAAGCGAGCCTGCTGTGGGCGATCTCCAAGCCGCGTCGCGCCGATGGCGCTCGGGCCGGCGGCTTCCCTGGCGCCGAAACCGTGTTCGCCCAGCAACAGGCAGGTGTCAGCCGCAAACGCGTCGGCCTGTTACCGCAGGAACGCACGCCGGTGCGCGAGGGTGCGGAGATCGTCAACGAAGCCGGCGACATCATCGGTAGCGTCTGCAGCGGCGGTTTCGGGCCGACCCTGGGCGGCCCGCTGGCCATGGGTTATGTCGACAGCGCCTATATCGCACTGGACACACCCGTCTGGGCGATTGTGCGTGGGAAAAAGGTACCTTTGCTTGTAAGCAAAATGCCATTTGTTCCACAACGCTACTATCGCGGCTGATTGAATGTTCCTATAAGTAACGCGGTTGCGTTAACTGTGCACTAATGTGTAACGCAACCGCCATAAAATAGTGCATTGTTTGGCTCTAAGCTTCGATTATGAACTTTGCTTATAACGATCGAAAACATTTGAACAGCGCTCGCGTATAAGGCCCCACTAGTGGACTGACTTTGCCATCAACCTGAGGAAATACGGGGCCTTCACAGGGCTTGTTTTTTCTCCTGTAGTTGGCGTAGAGTTTGTTCACTGTGTTTGCATGGGTCGCTTGGAATCGTGACCTGGGCAGTAGCCTACAAGTTAGCTACATCCCGTTCGACGTCTTCTTACTCTCCTGCAACCAGCCCCAGTACTCTTTCATGAGAAGGAGACTGTCATTAATTTTTTGCGTCAAAGGAAATAAGAAATGTCCCAACGTCAGAGCGGTACCGTCAAGTGGTTTAACGACGAGAAAGGTTTTGGTTTTATCACTCCTGAAAGCGGTCCGGATCTGTTCGTGCATTTCCGCGCCATCCAGGGCAACGGCTTCAAGAGCCTGAAAGAAGGCCAGAAAGTGACTTTCATCGCCGTGCAGGGCCAGAAAGGCATGCAGGCTGACGAAGTACAAGCAGAAGCCTAATCTTCTGTAACGAAAAAGCCCCTGATGCTGACATCAGGGGCTTTTTTGTGCGCGTAAATCCGTAAAATGGCTTCTTTTTCCGCCGAGAGCCTGCCATGTCGAAACACCTGCTTACTCCCCAGGGCGACTTTCCTGCCGCTGGCCTGGGTCGTCGCCTGGCAGCCATGTTCTATGATTTCCTGCTGTGCACCGCGCTGCTGATCGTCACCAGCGGCATCTACAAGATGATCCAGATGGCGATCATCGGCGAAGAAAGGATGCGCACCCTGACCGAAGCCGGCGCGCTGGACGGCGACCCCCTGCTCTCCACCGTCCTGCTGTTCGTACTGTTCGGCTTCTTCGCCAAATTCTGGACCTGGTCGGGTCAGACCCTGGGCATGCAGGTCTGGTGCATTCGCGTCCAGAACGCCGACGGCTCATCCATCAGCCTGTGGCAGGCGCTGTTGCGCTTTGTGGTGTCGATCGCTTCCTTGCTGTGTGTTGGCCTTGGGTTCTTCTGGTCGCTGTTCGACAAACAGCAACGCAGCTGGCATGACATCTATTCCAACACGCAACTGGTGCGGATTCCAAAGAAGACCAAGTAACACCCACAAAAAAGATCGCAGCCTTCGGCAGCTCCTACAGGGTTTCGTTTACACCTGTAGGAGCTGCCGAAGGCTGCGATCTTTTGCTTTCTGGCTTTTAAGCGTTCCCGGCCAGTTTCATCCGCGCCGCCTGGGTGAAGTCCAGCATGCGCTTGAGCGGTCGAATTGCCTGCGGGATCAGCGCCGGATCGACAAAGATCTCGTTCGCGCCTTCTTTCAACGCCTTGAGCGTGCGCTCAAGGGTGTTCATGGCCATCCACGGGCAATGTGCACAACTGCGGCACGCCGCACCGTTACCCGCCGTTGGGGCTTCGATAAAGACCTTGTCCGGGCACAGCTGCTGCATCTTGTAGAAGATGCCGCGGTCGGTGGCAACGATCAGCGTCTTGTTCGGCAGGCTCTGAGCCGCCGCGATCAACTGGCTGGTGGAGCCCACGGCGTCGGCCAGTTCAATCACCGAAGTCGGCGACTCCGGGTGCACCAGGATCGCCGCATCCGGGTACAGCGCCTTCATGTCCTCAAGCTGCTTGGACTTGAACTCTTCGTGAACGATGCAGGCACCGTCCCACAGCAGCATGTCGGCACCGGTCTGGCGCTGGATGTAGGTCCCCAGGTGCTTGTCCGGGCCCCAGATGATGGTCTCGCCGTTGTCCATCAGGCTTTCGACGATTTCCAGCGCACAGCTTGAAGTCACCACCCAATCCGCGCGGGCTTTTACCGCAGCGGAAGTATTGGCGTACACCACGACCGTGCGCTCCGGGTGTTGATCGCAGAACGCGGAAAACTCGTCCACCGGACACCCCAGGTCGAGCGAACAGGTCGCTTCGAGGGTCGGCATCAGCACGCGTTTTTCCGGATTGAGGATCTTGGCAGTCTCCCCCATGAACTTCACGCCGGCGACCACCACGGTCTTGGCCGGATGGGCGTTGCCGAAGCGGGCCATCTCCAGCGAGTCGGAGACACAGCCACCCGTCTCTTCGGCCAACGCCTGAATGACAGGGTCACAATAGAAGTGGGCCACCAGTACCGCGTCCTGAGCCTTGAGCTCGGCAGCGATGGCGGCACGGTAGTAAGCCTCTTCATCGGCGGTCAGCGGTTTGGGCTGTTTGGCGTCGAGGTGGGCTTGAACCAGAAGACGTTCGGATATTTGCGTCATGTTCGCAAGACCTGCAAGCGCATTCGCGCGAAAGTCGAGTATACACCCGGCTCCGGACCCTTCAGGGTACCGCCGGGAAAGTGAGTATTCATCAGGCACGGACAGCGTTGAAGCTGCGCAAGGCTACAGAATATCCGACAGATGCAAAAGATGATTCTGACCTGCGCCTTGCGCAGCAGCCCGGAGCGAGGCGGACGTTAATCGCGGGCAAAAAAAAACCCGGAAATCCTCACTTTCGTGGGCCTTCCGGATTTTCTAAACCGCCAAAAATGGTGGGTCGTGTGGGATTCGAACCTACGACCAATTGGTTAAAAGCCAACTGCTCTACCAACTGAGCTAACGACCCGCTGTGTGGTGGCGCGTATAATACTGATTTTTAAGGACTATTCAACACCTATTTTAAAAAAAATCAAAAATAAGGTGTTGGATCGCTGATTCCGGCCGCCGCAAAGCCTTCTGCGCGCAGTCGGCAGCTGTCGCATTTGCCGCACGCACGGCCATCATCGTCGGCCTGATAGCAGGAAACGGTCAGCCCGTAGTTCACGCCAAGCTTCACGCCCGCCTGGACGATCTGCGCCTTGCTGAGGTTTTGCAGCGGCGCCTGGATGCGGAAGCCATTGCCTTCCACGCCGGCTTTGGTCGCCAGGTTGGCCATGCGCTCGAACGATTCGATGAACTCGGGGCGGCAGTCCGGGTAACCGGAGTAATCCACTGCATTGACGCCAATGAAGATGTCCCGCGCACCGAGCACTTCAGCCCAGCCCAGGGCCAGGGACAGGAACACCGTGTTACGCGCAGGCACGTAAGTGACAGGAATGCCCTCACCCAGCTCCTCCGGAATATCGATGCTGCTGTCGGTCAGCGCCGAACCGCCCATGCCGTTCAGGTTCAGGCCGATCACCTTGTGCTCGACCACACCCAGGTCCCGCGCCACGCGCTCGGCGGCGTGCAGTTCGGCGTGAGAGCGCTGACCGTAGTCGAAGCTCATGGTGTAGCAGCTGTAGCCTTCAGCGCGCGCCATGGCTACCACGGTCGCCGAGTCCAGGCCACCGGACAGCAGGATGACCGCCCGTTTTTCAGCGGTGTTGAGTTGTTCAGTCATTTCAGCGCCCCGGCTCGTCATTCCATAGATATTTATGCAGCTGCAATTGCAAACGCACTGGCAGGTTGTCCGCCACCACCCAGTCCGCCAGGTCCCGGGCGTTGAGATCATGGTGGCTTGGCGAAAACAGGACTTCGCCGGCGCGCTGGTCCAGACCGTACTGGATCAACTTGGATACGGACCAGTCATAGTCCTCCCGCGAACAGATGACAAACTTCACCTGATCGTTGGGCGTGAGCAGCTCGATGTTTTCGTAGCGATTGCGGTGCGCTTCTTTCGAACCCGGGGTTTTCAGGTCGACAACGCGACTGACCCGGGAATCTACCGGCGAGATATCGATAGAGCCACTGGTTTCCAGTGACACTTCGTAACCGGCATCGCACAAGCGCTTGAGCAAGGGAACGGCGTTGGGTTGCGCCAGGGGCTCGCCGCCCGTGACACAAACATAACGCGGGCGGAAACCGGCGACCTGCTCGAGGATGTCGTCGAGGGTGCGAATGGTTCCGCCGGTGAACGCGTAGGCGCTGTCACAGTATTGGCAACGCAACGGGCAACCGGTCAGGCGCACAAAAACCGTGGGCAGGCCGGCAGTCCGAGTTTCACCCTGCAACGAGTAGAAAACTTCGGTGATTCTCAATGTGTCTTGCATAGTCGCCACGGGCGTAACAGCTAAACAGGCTGTCCGCCTCCGTCAGGCACTTCAAGGGACCCCGGCAATGCGCAGATCCCAAAAAGCGTGTTTCAGAAAAAGGGGGTGAATTCTAACGAAAAAACCCGCGACAAGCGCGGGTTTCTTTGAAACGGCTCAAGCCGCCTTACATTTTCTGCAGATCACGCTGTGCCAGCTGAGCAGCGGAAGTGCCCGGATACTGGGACACGACCTGCTGCAGAATGCCCTTGACCCGGTCGGTATGACCGAGACGGCGCTCTACATCAGCGAGCTTGTACAGCGAATCAGGCACCTTGGCGTGCTTGGGATACAGCTGCGAAACCTTGGCAAACGCCTGACCTGCACCTTGCAGATCGCCTTTGGCCAGGTTCACTTCGCCCAGCCAGTACTGGGCGTTGCCCGCGTACTGACTGTTCGGGTATTTGCGCAGGAATGCGGCGAAAGCCTGGCTGGCTTTGTCGAAATCCTTGGCCTTGATCAGGTCGAAGGCAGCATCGTAATAGAGCTTTTCCTTCGCCGGATCTGCCGGTTCGCTACCCGCGGCAGGTGCTTGAGCGGCGGCTGCGCCAGCTGCTGCACCTGCGGCTGCACCGGGGGCGTTCGTTTCACCACCGGTGGAAGAATTTTCAGGAGTCGCGGCTGGTGCAACGCCGGTTCCTATGCGCCGATCAAGATCCTGGTATCGCTCCAGGTTTTCCTGCTTCATGCGCGCTACATCATTTTGCAGTTCTTCGATCACACCCTGTTGGCGCGAGATCTGCTCCTGCATTTGTTGCAGTTGGTTGAACAGCTGGCCCTGTGCCGAGACAGGGGTCGAAACCCCTCCCCCGGCATAGGCGCCGTTCGTACCGTAACCTGCAGGCGGATAACTGCTCCCGCTATTGTTATAGCCGGAGTCATTATCGACCACAGGAACCGCAGCCCACGCCGCAAGCGGCGCGAGGCTGAGAGCCAGAACAGTTACAGCACGACGGCACGTTCGCATGACGAATTACTTACGCAGTTCGACGCGACGGTTTTGAGCCCAGGACTGCTCGTCGTTGCCGGTAGCAACTGGACGCTCTTCGCCGTAGGAAACCAGTTCCAGCTGAGCTGGGGAAACACCTTGCAGTACCAGGTAGCGCTGAACGGCTTTCGCACGACGCTCGCCCAGTGCCATGTTGTACTCACGAGTACCACGTTCGTCGGTGTTGCCTTCCAGAACAACGCGAGCGCCGTTTGCTTTCAGGTCTTTGGCGTGAACGTCCAGAGCGCGCATGGCTTCTGGCTTCAGGTCCGAACTGTCGTATTCGAAGTAGAAAGTGGTGATAGCGCGCAGTGCAGCTTCTTCGCTCAGGGAGCCGTCAACTGCACCAGTGTTTGCGCCGTAACCAGCGTTTGGATCTACCGCGCCTTCACCGGCATTGTCGCCGCCTTTGGACGAGCAACCTACAGCTACAGCCATGGCCAGTGCCAGCGCAGCAAATTTACCAAACTTCAGCATTTCCATCGTGAAACTCCTAATGAACCCCAGTGTGTTAAGTAAAACGTATAGCGCCGCGTCAGTTCAGGTAAGGGGACCAGGAAGGTTCTCTGACTTCGCCTTGTGCGGTAGGAAGCGGGAGCCTTACGCGTCCATTGATGGACACGAGCATCAAGACTCCCCGGCCCTGCTGGCGGGTGGCGTAGATTACCATGGTGCCGTTGGGCGCGACAGTAGGCGACTCGTCCAGAGTGCTATCAGTGAGGATTTTTACACTACCGCGCTGCAAATCCTGGGCCGCCACCTTGAAATTGGTGAAGCCATCCTGACGGTGAATCATGACAAGCGTCTTTTCATCAGCCGACAATTTAGGATTGGCGTTGTAGTTACCGACGAAAGTCACGCGTTCGGCACCGCCGCCACCTGCGCTGGTCTTGTAGATCTGCGGTTTGCCGCCACGGTCGGAAGTGAAGTAGATGGTCGAGCCATCCTTGCCCCAGAACGGTTCGGTGTTGATACCAGGACCGTTAGTGACACGGCTGATCTGACGCGAGCCCAGGTTCATCACATAGATGTCCGGGTTGCCGTCCTTGGACAGCACGAACGCCAGGCGATTGCCATCCGGAGACCAGGCAGGTGCACCGTTCAGGCCTTCGAAGTTGGTGATCTGCTCACGGCGACCGGTGTCGATGTTCTGCATGAAGATACGCGGACGCTTCTGCTCGAAGGAGACATAAGCGATGCGCTTGCCATCCGGTGCGAAACGCGGCGACAGGATCGGCTCACGCGATTGCAGCAGGGTCACGGCGCGGGCACCGTCGTAGTCCGAACGCTGCAGGGTGTAGCGAGTGTTGTTCTCGGAGAAACGCTCGGCCGTTACATACAGCAGGCGAGTCGAGAAGGCACCCTTGATACCCGTGAGTTTTTCGAACGACTGGTCAGAGATGTAGTGCGCCATGTCGCGCAACTGATCGACACCGCCCGACACGCTGCCGGTCAGCACTTGCTGCTCGGTGGCTACGTTGAACAGTGCATATTGCACCTGCAGGCGACCGCCCGCCGGAACAATGCTGCCGACCATGACGTACTGGGCACCCAGTGCCTTGAAGTCACGGAAGATGATTTCGCCGGCCTGGCTCGGCTGGCTGATCATGTTCTGCTTTGGAATCGGCGAGTAGTAACCCGAGTTGCGCAGGTCGTTACCGATGATTTCCGCCATGTCGTCCGGCAGCACGCTACCGCCCTGGAAGCCGAACGGTACAACGGCGATCGGGGTCGCCCGATCGCTGCCGCTGGTAACCAGAATGTTTTTCTCATCTGCCATCGCCATCCCTGCCAAGCAGCAGATAGCGACCAGCATTCCTCGAAGAAGGTTTCTCACAAGGCTAGATCCTCAGGTGTGAATGTCATCTTGAATGAACGATACGGAGCGAAATCACTCGGCTTCATTCCCTGCATTTCTGTCAAACGTCCAATATTCTTCACTGCTGCAACAGCCGAGGCGTCAAACGGGCCGTCGCCACTGGACTTGGACACGCTGACCGAGGTCACCGTACCGTCCGGCAACATGCCGATTTGCAACACGACCGTCATGCCTTTGCGTGCCGAAGGTGGACGAGCCCAGCCTTCCGCTGCACGCGCACGAATCAGGTCATCGAAACTGCCGGCGACTTCGTCGCCCTGCTCATCGGCCAAGGCCTGCTGACGCTGCGGCGTGTCGGAAAGCAAATCTGCCAGGGCCTGAGCCTTTTTGTCTTCGGCGGATTTACGTGCCGCGTCCTGCGATTTCTTCTTCGCAGCATCGGCAGCAGCTTTCTTCTTCGCTTCCTCGGCGACTTTCTTCTTCGCCTCTTCAGCCTCGGCTTTCTTCTTGGCGTCTTCCGCGGCTTTCTTCTTCGCGTCTTCGACGATCTTTTTCTTGGCTTCTTCAGCGGCCGCTTTCTTGGCCTCTTCTTCAGCAGCCTTCTTGGCTTCTTCTTCAGATTTCTTCTTGGCTATATCAGCCAATTGTTTCTCTTCTGCCTTCTTGGCTTCCGCGGCTTTCTTCGCGTCGTCGGCTTTCTTGGCTTCATCAGCCTTTTTCGCCTCGTCCGCTTTCTTCGCCTCGTCGGCCTTCTTGGCTTCCTCGGCCTTTTGAGCCGCCTCTTCTTTCTTTTGTTCCGCAGCCTTCACCGCTTCCTGCTCGACCTTTTTCTGCTCCATCTGCTCGACTTCGGTCTGACGTGCAGCAGATTTCTGCGCCTCACCGGCAATCTTCTGATTGGTCTGGGTGGTCGCCCGACTTTTCGATTTCAGCTGGTACAAGGTCGCCTGGACAATCGGCTTGGCCGGCGGCAGCTCCGGGGTAAAGGCAAAACTGACGAACAACATGCCGAACACCAGCACGTGCAAGCCAATCGCCCAGACACTAGGCCAGAAGTAGCTTTCCGAGGCGGACGGCTCTCGCTGTTGCTGCATCAGGGCGCCTCGGTAATCAAGCCAACATTACCGACCCCGGCTTTCTGCAACCCGCCCATGGCCCCCATGACGGAACCGTAATCGACGGATTTGTCGCCGCGAATGAAGACCTGGGTGTGCTTGCCGTTTTCATTGCCGACGCGAATGATCTTGGTCACGGCGTCAGTCATCTGCGGCAACGTCATGGCCCGGTCCTGCTGCTTGTCCGTGTCGACTTCGCTGCCAAGGTTCCAGTAGTAGGTCTTGTCGGATTTGA
Organism: Pseudomonas sp. GW456-E7; assembly: GCF_059424105.1. Classification (NCBI taxonomy): domain Bacteria; kingdom Pseudomonadati; phylum Pseudomonadota; class Gammaproteobacteria; order Pseudomonadales; family Pseudomonadaceae; genus Pseudomonas; species Pseudomonas sp. GW456-E7. Next base: position 24,554 of record NZ_JBWKZB010000003.1, read on the forward strand.
TGGAAATGGTCAGGACCTGGGTGTTGTTGTCCTGCGGCAAGGCTTCGCTGGAAACCTTGGGCAGATCAACTTTCACGCCCTGATTGAGCATCGGCGCGGTCACCATGAAGATGACCAGCAGCACCAACATCACGTCGATGTAGGGCACCACGTTCATCTCGGCGACCGGCTTGCGCTTTTTGCGAGCTCGAGCGATTAAAGCCATTGGGAATTACCTGCTTATTCTTCGCTGGTGTGCACTTTGCGGTGCAGGATCGCCTGGAACTCGTCGGCGAAGGTGTAGTAGCGGCCCAGCAGGGTTTCGCTGCGAGCAGCAAAACGGTTGTAAGCGATAACGGCTGGAATGGCCGCGAACAGACCGATGGCCGTGGCGATCAGTGCTTCGGCGATACCCGGGGCCACAGTGGCCAGGGTCGCTTGCTGAGCGGTGGCCAGGCCACGGAAGGAGTTCATGATCCCCCAGACGGTACCGAACAGACCGATGTAGGGGCTGACGGAACCGACAGTGGCGAGGAAGGGCAGGCTCTGCTCGAGCTTTTCTTCCTCGCGGGAAATCGCAACGCGCATGGCACGGGCCACGCCTTCCATGACCGCTTCCGGGTCAACGCCTGACTGCTGGCGCAGGCGGGAGAATTCCTTGAAACCGGCGCGGAAGATTTGCTCGACACCCGAATCAGGGTCCGGGTTGCTGCCGGCTTGACGGTACAGCTTGGACAGGTCGATACCCGACCAGAAGCGCTCTTCAAAGCTCTCCAGGGCACGTCGACCGGCGCGCAGCAAGTTGCTGCGCTGAAAGATCATGATCCACGAGGTCACCGATGCGGCTACCAGGGTCAGCATTACCAGTTGCACCACGATACTGGCATTGCTGACCAGGCTCCACATGGAGGAATGGTCGACGACGTTAGCTTCCACGCTTTATCTCCTGCTTTGAGTGTGTACCCGCGCCGCTCACGTCGGCAAAGGCCGCTCGTAGAGCTTCGGGAATGGCCCGGGGTTTCAAACTTTCAGTGCGCACACAGGCCACCAGAAACTGCCCTTCGCAGAGCAGCACATTATCCGTTGCCCGCCTGACCTGCTGCTTGAAGCGCAGGCTGGCACGGTTCAATTCGATTACTTCAGCGCTTACCAGCAGTTCGTCGTCCAGTCGCGCCGGCGCGTGGTAGCGCGCTTCGCTGGAATGCACGACGAACAACAGGTCCTCCCCTGCCAGTTGCGATTGGGCAAAGCCCAGGTCTCGCAGCCGCTCGGTTCGAGCCCGTTCCATAAACTTGAGGTAATTGACGTAATACACGATGCCGCCCGCATCGGTGTCCTCGTAATAAACGCGACACCGATGTGCGAAAGGCTCAAGCCCGTTTTGCGCGCGCATACTCTAGTGCTTACTCCTCAGGTTGCCAATCCGGCCAGGCAACTGTTTTTCATTGATCTGCGGCTTTCTTGCGAAAGTACGGTGCTGGGACCCTACATTGCCCGAAAAAATCAGCACGCAACGTTAATTAATCGTCACTGGCACCGAGGAACTCGTCTGCCACGGGCATTTCGCCCAATCGTGACGGAATGTTTAAACCAAAATGCAGATAGGCATGCCGCGTCACCACTCGCCCCCTTGGCGTGCGCATGATGTAACCCTGCTGGATCAGGTAAGGCTCAAGTACGTCTTCAATGGTGTGACGCTCTTCGCTGATGGCGGCGGCCAGGCTGTCGACCCCGACCGGCCCGCCGTCGAACTTCTCGATCATGGTCAGCAACAGACGCCGGTCCTGGTGATCGAAGCCGCGTTCGTCGACGTCCAGCAGGTTCAGCGCCAGGTCGGCAATCGGCTTGGTGATATGCCCCTTGGCGCGAACTTCGGCGAAATCACGCACCCGGCGCAACAGTCGATTGGCAATCCGGGGCGTGCCACGGGCACGGCGGGCGATCTCAAAGGCGCCTTCCGGGTCAAGCGGCAAACCGAGGATGCTCGCCGAGCGACTGACAATCGTCGACAGGTCGGCGTTATTGTAGAACTCAAGACGCTGAACGATACCGAAACGGTCACGCAACGGGTTGGTGAGCATCCCCGCCCGGGTCGTTGCGCCGACCAGGGTGAACGGCGGCAGATCCAGCTTGATCGACCGCGCGGCCGGGCCTTCACCGATCATGATGTCGAGCTGGAAATCCTCCATGGCCGGGTACAGCACTTCTTCAACGATGGGCGACAGGCGATGAATTTCGTCGATGAACAGCACATCGTGAGGCTCAAGGTTGGTCAACAGTGCGGCGAGATCACCCGGACGCTCCAGCACCGGCCCCGAAGTACTCTTGATCGACACCCCCATTTCCTGGGCGATGATGTTGGCGAGGGTGGTCTTGCCCAGGCCCGGCGGCCCGAAGATCAGCGTGTGATCCAGGGACTCGTTACGACCGCGAGCGGCCTGGATGAACAACTCCATCTGCTCGCGAACGGTCGGCTGGCCAATGTACTCCGCCAGGCTGACCGGGCGGATCGCCCGGTCCTGGACTTCTTCGCGCTCACGCGGACTGTGCGTGGCTGCGATCAGACGATCAGCTTCAATCACTTAGATCATTCCCTTCAAGGCGCGACGGATCATGTCTTCACTGCTCAAGCCTTTTTCCTTGATCGCAGATACCGCCTTGCTGGCTTCCTGCGGTTTGTAGCCCAGGGAGATCAAGGCGCTGACGGCGTCATTTTCAGCCGTGTTCACCGGGGCCGGTCCATCCGGCTGGTTCGGCACCAGGGCGAACATGGCCGGTACGGTTTCCCAGGCCTTGAAGCGATCCTTGAGTTCCACCAGCAAACGCTCGGCGGTTTTCTTGCCCACACCTGGCACCTTGGTCAGCGCTGAAGTGTCCTGGGACTGCACGCAACGAACCAGTTCGTCGACTTCCAGGCTCGACATCAAGGCCAGCGCCAGTTTCGGCCCGACACCATTAAGGCGGATCAACTCGCGGAAAAAATCGCGCTCACGCTTGCCGACAAAACCATAGAGTAACTGTGCGTCTTCACGCACGACCAAATGAGTGTGCAACGTCAGCGGCTCACCGACCGACGGCAAGCGATAGAGGGTCGTCATCGGCACTTCGAGTTCATAACCCAGGCCGTTTACATCCAGAATCAGGTGTGGAGGCTGCTTCTCAGCCAGGGTGCCGCGCAAACGTCCAATCACGTTACAAATCCTTGAGCGTTGGCCAGCTCTGGGCCAGCGACTGATAGAGCAAGGGAGTAGCGCCGACAACCCAGGCGAAACGCCCTCACCCCATGAAAATGATTGCTGATGCTATCAGAGACGCAGGCGCCCGCCACGACTGCGTGCCGCCCCGAGGCCATGGGGCAGCAGACTGGAGCGGGTATGAGCATGGCAGATGGCAATGGCCAGGGCGTCCGAAGCATCGATCTGTGGTTTGCTGGTCAGCTTGAGCATGTGCATGACCATCATCTGCACCTGCTCCTTATTGGCCGCGCCGGTACCGACCACCGCCTGCTTGACCTGGGTTGCGCTGTATTCGGCAATTTCCAGGCTTTCCTCGGCACCCGCCACGATCGCTGCGCCACGGGCCTGCCCCAGTTTCAGGGCGGAATCGGCGTTACGGGCCATGAACACCTTTTCGATCCCCATGGTCACCGGATGGTAGGTCTGAATGATCTCCCGCACCCCGCGATAGACAATCTGCAGTCGCTCAGCCAGCTCGCCGGCACCGGTGCGGATACAACCGGAGGCGACGTACTCGCAGCCACGGCCGGTATCACGAACCACACCGTAACCGGTGATGCGCGAACCGGGGTCGATACCAAGAATTAAAGTCATAACGCCTGCAAAAGGAATTCGCGGTTGCCTGAGGATAACCGTGTAGGAGCTGCCGAAGGCTGCGATCTTTTGATTTTAAAAGCGAAGATCAAAAGATCGCAGCCTGCGGCAGCTCCTACAGGGCTGCGATCTTTATCGACCATCAACCGAGCTGCGCGGCCACCGATTCCGGGATTTCCGCGTTGGAGTAGACGTTTTGCACGTCATCCAGGTCTTCGAGCATGTCGATCAGCTTGAGGACTTTCTCGGCGCCTTCCAGATCGAGCTCGGCGCTGGTGGTCGGCAGCATGACGATTTCCGCGTCGTCACCCTTGAAACCCGCCGCTTCCAGTGCGTTACGCACGGAATAGAATCCGGCAAACGAGGTGAACACATCGATCGAACCGTCTTCGTTGGTCACCACGTCATCGGCGTCGGCCTCCATGGCCGCTTCCATCAGCGCGTCTTCGTCAACGCCGGCGGCGAAAGAGATCTGCCCCTTGCGTTCGAACAGATAGGCCACCGAACCGTCAGTCCCGAGGTTGCCACCGCACTTGCTGAACGCATGGCGAACCGCGGCGGCGGTGCGATTACGGTTGTCGGTCATGCATTCGACCATCACCGCCACGCCACCAGGACCGTAACCTTCGTAGGTCAGCTCGACCACGTCGTCGGTGTCGGCAGCGCCGGTACCGCGGGCGATGGCACGATCGATGATGTCACGGCTCATGTTCGCACCCAGAGCCTTGTCCAGGGCCAGGCGCAGACGCGGATTGGAGCCTGGATCACCACCACCCTGACGGGCAGCGACGGTCAGCTCACGAATCCACTTGGTGAAGATCTTGCCCCTCTTGGCATCCTGACGTTCTTTGCGGTGCTTGATGTTCGCCCACTTGGAATGACCTGCCATAACTCGCTCCGAATTCTCTTTGAAACATTGCCCGCTGCGCTGTATTGCGCCGGCCGGCAAACAAAAATCTTGAACAGCTCTGCCTATAAAGAAAGGGCGCATCCGCAGATGCGCCCTTCGGGTCAGCCTTACTCGGCCTTAGGCGTTTCACGCAGACGAATGTGCAACTCGCGCAATGCCTTGGCATCCACCTGGCCCGGCGCCTGGGTCATGACATCGGCCGCGCTCTGGGTTTTCGGGAAGGCGATCACTTCACGGATCGACTGGGCGCCGGTCATCAGCATCACCAGACGGTCCAGACCGAAGGCCAGGCCACCGTGCGGCGGTGCGCCGTATTTCAGGGCGTCGAGCAGGAAGCCGAATTTCTCTTCCTGTTCCGCTTCGTTGATGCCCAGCAGACGGAAGACCGCCTGTTGCATCTCTTTGCGGTGGATACGAATCGAACCGCCACCCAGCTCGGTGCCGTTCAACACCATGTCATAGGCACGGGACAGAGCGCCCGCCGGGTTGGCTTCCAACTCCGCCGGGGAGCACTTCGGCGCGGTGAACGGGTGGTGCAAGGCGCTGAAGCTGCCGTCGTCGTTCTCTTCGAACATCGGGAAGTCAACGACCCACATCGGAGCCCATTCGCAGGTCAGCAGGCTCAGGTCGTGACCGAGCTTGATGCGCAATGCACCCAGCGCTTCGCTGACGATCTTGGCCTTGTCGGCACCGAAGAACACGATGTCGCCGTCAACTGCACCAACACGATCCAGGATCACGTTGAGGTTGGCTTCAGGGATGTTCTTCACGATCGGCGATTGCAGACCGTCAACGCCATTCGCGCGCTCGTTGACCTTGATGTACGCCAGGCCCTTGGCACCGTAGATGCCGACAAACTTGGTGTAGTCGTCGATCTGCTTGCGCGGCATGCTCGCGCCGCCAGGCACGCGCAGGGCGGCAATGCGGCATTTCGGGTCGTTGGCCGGGCCGCTGAACACCTTGAAGTCGACTTCCTTGAGCTGGTCGGCCACGTCAACCAGTTCCAGCGGGTTACGCAGGTCTGGCTTGTCGGAACCGTAGCGGCGCATGGCTTCTTCGAAGGTCATGTGCGGGAACTCGCCGAATTCCAGGCCCAGCACTTCCTTGAACAGGTTGCGGATCATTTGCTCGGTCAGGCCCATGATCTCTTTTTCATCGAGGAAGCTGGTTTCGATGTCGATCTGGGTGAATTCCGGCTGGCGGTCGGCGCGCAGGTCTTCGTCGCGGAAGCACTTGGCGATCTGGTAGTAACGGTCGAAGCCGGCCACCATCAGCAGTTGCTTGAACAGCTGCGGCGATTGCGGCAAGGCGAAGAACGAACCGGCATGCGTACGGCTCGGCACCAGGTAGTCGCGCGCGCCTTCCGGGGTAGCACGGGTCAGGATCGGCGTCTCGACGTCGAGGAAGCCGTTCTCGTCCAGGAAGCGACGGATGCTGGTGGTCATGCGCGAACGCAGACGCAGCTTCTCGGCCATTTCCGGGCGACGCAGGTCGAGGAAGCGATAGCGCAGGCGGGTTTCTTCGCCGACGTCGGAGAACTCGTTCAGCGGGAACGGCGGGGTTTCCGATTCGTTCAGCACTTCCAGTTCGTAGCCGAGGACTTCGATCATGCCCGACGCCATGTTGGCGTTGGTCGCACCGGCCGGACGCAGGCGAACCTTGCCGGTGATCTTCACGACGTACTCGCTACGCACGCGATCGGCTGCGGCGAAGGTTTCAGCGCGGTCCGGATCGAACACGACCTGGGCCAGACCATCACGATCACGGATATCGAGGAAAATCACCCCACCGTGGTCACGGCGACGGTGAACCCATCCGCAAAGGGTAATTTCCTGGCCGTCCAGGCTTTCGTTCAGTTGGCCGCAATAATGGCTGCGCATCATGGTCGTGGTTTCACTTCTCGTAATTCGAAATTCGGTTGGAGATCCTACAGCAGCCCCGCCTTTGAAAAGTCGCCGGGTGATGCAAGAACTCGCGTGTGTCGTTCAATTCAGGTTCAGGACCTTAGTCAGCTTTGTCGCCGCCGGCCAGGTTCTTCTTGGAACCGGTCTTGAAATCGGTTTCGTACCAACCCGTGCCGCTGAGGCGAAAGCCCGGCATGGACAGCATTTTCTTAAGCTCTGGCGCCTGACAGGCAGGGCAGTCGACCAGCGGTGCATCGCTGATCTTTTGAATGGCTTCCAACTGATGACCACAGGAAGCACATTGATAATCGTACATCGGCATGGAGGTTGTCTCGGCGATCAGATTGCTACCGCACACGCTGGGTTTCGCGGCAAAGAGCGGGATTATATCCATTAAATGCGGCCTGTGCAGCCGTAAGACTGCACAGACCGACACTCTGCCGTTTTCACCGCCCAGACTAGGCAGTGACGATGCAACCCCCTTCCTTGAGGCTGTGTACGACACAGACGACCCGCACCAATCCACTGAAATTCCTTACTCCGCCATGCCGCAAGTGGACTTCGCGATCCACATGGGATAGCAGGCGACTGACCGAGCAACCGTTGGCCCGGGCCATCGCTCCCAAAATATCCCAATAAACCTGCTCAAGCCGCAAACAGGTAGCAAAGCCATTCAATCGTACGGAGCGGGACAACGGCTGGGCCAATCCCATATCGAACTCACGAACAAACGGATCAACCCTTACATCCCTGTGCGAACCGTATCGCCCCTCTTCTTGCCTCTCATAAACCATAACGCTGACACTCCTTTGCCATCCTGGTTTCTTAAAGCGCAACTGCCTGTCGACTTATAAAAACGCAGGTGCAAAGGTGTTTTCCAGCCGACTTTATGACCCTCGGCGTAGGATAAGCCAACAACTTATGGCAGACCCTGGAGATCGTCCTACTCCGGACGTTTTCCCACACAGCGAAGCGATGCCCCCTTCAGAAGCACCTACGGAACGGCGTAGGAAAGAAGAGCACCATGCATCCACGCCACTTTTTCATGCACCTGCCTACGCGGATCAGCAAGTCACTTGCCTTACGCCGCCCCGGAACTTCGGGCAACCTGCGGCAAACGACCGCCAAAGAGCCACCGGACGCCCTGATTTGAGTAGCCTGCGGCTTTGCTGTTAAATAGACGACGTGTCGCCAGTGCCTATTTTTCCGGGCCTGGCGCATAGGCTGATAACGGGCACGTGTCCAACGCCTCTTTATTGTCTTGAAGCGAACCGTGCGCCATCAGCTCTTCCTTGTGAGCTGTCTTAACGTGAGTTAATCAAAATGTTGAAAATCGTCCATCTGTTGATAGGCGCAGCAGCCTTGCTGCTGTCCTTCATCCCTAGCCTGCACCCTGAAGCCTTGCCTTACCTGCAACAACCTGACGCGCTGTACCTGGCCTTTTTCGGCCTGCTCAATCTCACGCTTGCACCTGTCATCCCTTACTGGAACAAAGGTCCGCGCCACCAACTGCAAAACCTGGTCAGCGTCCTGCTGGCTCTGGCGGTAGTCCTGCAGACCCTGACGCTGATCGCGCCGATGCCTGTCATCGCCGGTCAACCTGCCGTTCTGTTCAGCCTGGTCGCCGCCCTGATCGCTGTTGCCCTGCATCTGGGCATCAGCTTCTACAAATCGTCACCGGTCGCTGCCTCGCCAAGCTACGACATGAGCAACCGCGATACCGGCACCGTCAAGTGGTTCAACACATCCAAGGGCTTCGGCTTCATTTCCCGCGACTCCGGCGACGATATCTTCGTCCACTTCCGGGCCATTCGCGGTGAAGGCCACCGCGTCCTGGTAGAAGGCCAGCGCGTGGAGTTCTCTGTCATGAATCGTGACAAGGGCCTGCAAGCCGAAGATGTGATCGCCGCACTGCCGCGTCGCTGATTCAAGGCTGAAAAAAAACCGCGCACAGCCTGGCTGTACGCGGTTTTTTCATGCCTGCACATTGATTAGTAGTGCGGCGGTGGCGCTTCCTCTTCGAACGATTCGAACTGGCCGACCATTTCCTCCTGCCGCTTGAGCAACGCAGCCATTTGCAGTTGAAGACGCTCGACCACCCGCTGCTGCGCGACCAGCACATCATTCAATGCCTGGATGGTGTCATCCTGAAAGGCCAGGCGACTTTCAAGGTCGGTAACGCGTTCTTCCAGGCTCATGGTTCAGCCCTCCAGAAACGTAAAGTCATCGGTCAATATCAGGCGCAAACGCTCGCGAATGGCGGCAACCTGCTCCGAACCGTAGGGTTTTGCCGGGTGCCGGCCCCAAACGGGTGCTGGCCAGGCGGCATCTTCACGCTTGCGCACAATCACGTGCATGTGCAACTGGCTGACGACATTGCCCAGCGCCGCAACATTCAATTTGTCCGCATCGAACGAGTCCTTGAGCACTTGCGAAAGCGCCGTCGTCTCTTGCCAAAGTTGTCGCTGGTCCGCGACATCCAACTGAAACATCTCGCTGATAGCCTCACGACGAGGTACCAGGATGAACCAGGGATAGTTCGAGTCGTTGGACAACAGCAACCGACAGAGCGGAAAGTCCCCTATCGGTAACGTGTCTTGTTGAAGTCGTGGATCTAGAGCGAACACTGCGCGTACTCCCGCCGGGTCATCAATTTCAGCTTAGCGTCCATCCAGAGGAGCAGCGCACCAAGCGACCGGACGGCAGCATACCTGTGAACGGCGCATGCTTCACGGCGAACCTTGCACTGACGCCACGAATACCAGCGTAAAGCTGACAGCCCGCCCCCGGATGAGACACTTTTCGACGCCACGCACCAGCACAGAACCGGCCGACCGAAAAAAACACCGAAATGACTGATTAACAACGAAGAGTTCGCGCCAGACACACGATCAACAGGAATGAATTCAGCACAAGGTTAAAATTTTTTGCACCAAAACCGCACAGTGGGTCTACGCTGGATGCTTCGACATCCGCCATTTACTCACTGGCGGGGTGAACCGGTAACATTTTTGGTTGTCAGGCAGTCGACCAGAAGGGTGCAACATGATGAGAGGCAAAGCGTCAAGCCCACACCAAGGACGCTTGAACCCCCCGGTTTTATGAGGTTTTTACAGCGCCAGACAATCAATTTTAAAAAACCGTAGCAAAACATGATTTTGTGCACGCTTGTTGCATACGTACCCAACATCACCTGAGTGACACCCGCTGGAAGTGGGGGGCATTCAGGCAAAAAAGACAGTGGCAAGGTAGCCCGATGGAGATTCAAACGTTTCACCAGGACTCTTTTTACCGACACCAAGGCTCAGAAAACAGCATTAAAGTTGTCAGCCCGGTTGCGTCGGAGCTCGAAATTTGCGACATCTACCTCGCTGTTTGCGACATGGTCGTAAAGAACGCGAAAGGTTAGATACGCAAGTATCGCCAACATTGTCGGCGTGATATAAGTTTGCGCCGACACAAAAAGAAAGAGCCGCCCAGATAATAAAACAGGTGGGACGGCAGTACTCTTCTAAAACCAAAGGAGCAAATCACGATGCGCGTGATGAAGTGGAGCATGATCGCACTGGCAGTTGCAGCAGCAGCCAGTACCCAATTGGCTACGGCCGCCCCTTTCGTAAGTGACCAGGCTGAAGCCAAAGGTATTGTTGAAGACAGCACCCTGAACTTGCTGGTTCGCAACTACTACTTCAACCGTGATAACAAAGATGGTGCCAACGACCAGAAAGACTGGACCCAAGGCATCTGGGGCAATTTCAGCTCCGGTTACACCCAAGGCCTGATCGGTGTTGGCGTTGACGCTTTCGGTTACCTGGCAATCAAACTGGACGGCGGTGATGGCACCGGCGGCACCGGCAACATGAGCCGCGACGCCGATGGCGAAGTTAACGACAGCCAGGGTAAAGCCGGCGGCGCCGTTAAATTCCGCGTATCGAAAACCGAGCTGAAAGTCGGCGACATGCAGCCAAGCACTGCTCCAGTGTTCGCTGTTGGCGGTTCCCGTATCCTTCCTCAAACTGCCAGCGGTATCCAACTGCAAAGCAGCGAAGTCAAAGACCTTGACCTCGAAGCCGGTCACTTCTACTCGGCGACCAGCCAGGACCGTAACGCTCGTGACGGCGGCCTGTTTGCAACCTACGCTGGCGTAGAAGCCAACTCCATCGACTACTTCGGTGGCAAATACGGCATCACCGACAACCTGTCGGCATCGCTGTACGGCGCCAAGCTGGAAGACATCTGGAACCAGTACTACGCCAACCTGAACTACACCATCCCGCTGGGCGGCGACGAGTCGCTGAACCTGGACGGTAACATCTACAACACCAAAGACACTGGTGATGCCAAAGCGGGCGAGATCAGCAACACCGCTTACTCCCTGGCAGCCGCTTTCTCGTTCATGAAAGCGCACACCATCACCCTCGCCTTCCAGAAGATCAACGGTGACACTCCGTTCGACTACATCGGTGTGGGCAAAAACAACCGCGGCGGCGACTCGATCTTCCTCGCCAACTCCATCCAGTACTCTGACTTCAACGCTCCGAACGAGAAGTCTGCCCAGGTTCGTTACGACCTGAAAATGGCTGAGTACGGCGTTCCAGGTCTGAGCTTCATGACCCGTTACGTGAAAGGTTGGGACATCGACGGCACCAAAGCCCCAGTTGGCGGCGCTTACGAAGGCATCTACGGTGCAGACGGCAAGCACAACGAAACCAACTTCGAAGCCAAGTACGTTGTTCAGACTGGCCCGGCAAAAGACCTGTCCTTCCGTATTCGTCAAGCATGGCACTTCGCTAACGCTGACGAAGGTGAAGGCGACGTGAAAGAGTTCCGTTTCATCGTCGACTACCCGCTGTCGGTTTTGTAATCGCATCCAGTTAGTTTGCGGTAACAAAATAAAAGGCCCATCTTCCGATGGGCCTTTTTTGTTGCCTGTGCAAATTGTTCAATTATTGAACAGTAACCCCACATGCCTGACCGAAAAGTCAGACATATATGGCAAAGTCAATCACTGCACTGCGGACTCCTGAACCACGCGAATAACCCGCTGTGGAAATGGAATATCGATGCCGGCCTCTCTCAGGCGATCACGGGACAGTTCGTTGAACATGAACATCACATCCCAATAATCCGCTGTCTTCACCCAGACACGCAGGGAAACAGTGATAGAACTGTCACCCAATGTCGAAATGACTGCCTGAGGTTCCGGATCAGTCAATACACGCGGATCCTTGGCCAACTCCAGCAACACCTGCCGGGCTTTCTGCAAGTCCGCTTCATAATCGACGCCTACATCAAACACGACTTTGCGGGTCGGCTGGCGATTGGTGTTGGTGATAATGCCGTTGGACAGATTACCGTTGGGCACGATGATGGTCTTGTTGTCACCGGTGCGCAGTACGGTATGGAAAATCTGGATGCTGTCGACGGTGCCGGCAATCCCCTGGGCTTCGATCCAGTCACCGATACGAAACGGACGGAACAGCAAAATCAACACGCCGCCAGCGAAGTTCGCCAGGCTGCCCTGCAATGCAAGGCCAATGGCCAGGCCCGCCGCACCAATCGCTGCCACAAACGAAGTGGTTTCCACACCGATCATCGAGGCCACGCTGACGACCAGCAGGATCTTGAGGATGATGTTCGCCAGGCTGCTGATAAAGCCCTGCAACGCCAGGTCGGCATTGCGCAATGCAATCAGACCGCCGAGCTTTTTCGTGACTTTGTTGATCAGCCACCAGCCGATGGCCAGGGTGATGACCGCCAGCAGTACGCGACTGCCGTATTCCATGATCATCGGGATCCAGGTTTGGGATACCTTGACCAGGTTGTCTACCTCAGCGCTTAAGTCCATCTACTTTCTCCTGTTTTTCCGGCTATGCGGCATGCGTAAAAAAAGCGGCAGAAAGATCGAACCGCGACGGGTTCAATCGTTTCTGCCGTTGCTTGGGCCTCCGACGTCACAAACGCCAGGAGGTTCCCGCTTTCAAGATCAGTCGCGGAAGTTGTTGAACTGCAGCGGCATTCCGAACTCCTTGGCCCGCAGCACAGCAATGGCTTCTTGCAGGTCATCGCGCTTCTTGCCGGTAATACGAACCTGCTCGCCCTGAATGGCCGCCTGGACCTTGAGCTTGGCATCTTTGACGTGAGCAACGATTTTCTTCGCCAGCTCCTTGTCGATGCCTTCCTTGAGGACGGCTTCCTGCTTCATCAGCTTGCCCGACGCGAAGGCATCCTTGACTTCGAGGCACTGCACGTCGATCTTGCGCTTGACCAGAGCCAGCTTGAGGATCTCAATCATCGCTTCGAGCTGGAAATCCGCTTCTGCGGTCAGGTTGACGGTCAGGTCTTTTTCCTTGAACTCGAAGCTGCCTTTGCCTTTCAGGTCATAACGACGATCGAGTTCCTTGACGGCGTTCTCGACCGCGTTGGTGACTTCGTGTTTGTCCAGTTCGGATACCACGTCGAACGACGGCATGTAATCTCTCCAAATTTAAAGGCGCACCGATGGAGCGCGCCTGGCTTGCGGTTAAAATCCGCGCTGATTATAACGGGTCTTTCCCATCATTCACTGTGAGCTGCCGATGCACGCCATAAACAGAGCAAAAAGCTGATGTCCACCACCTGGCATGTACTCGGCGCCGGCAGCCTCGGCACTTTATGGGCGACTCGCCTGGCCCGGGCTGGCGTGCCGGTCAGGCTGATCCTGCGGGACACCGCGAGACTGCAGGCCTATGAGACTGCAGGCGGATTGACACTGGTGGAACACGGCCAGGCGCAACACTACGCCGTGCCCGCCGAAACAGCGGACAGCCGCCAGCCGATCAACCGCCTGTTGGTGGCGTGCAAGGCCTACGATACCGAGAGCGCGGTGGCCCGACTGGCGTCACGCCTGGCCCCCGGCGCCGAACTGATCCTGCTGCAAAATGGCCTGGGCAGTCAGGACGCGGTGGCCGCACAGGTTCCCCAGGCACGCTGCATCTATGCCTCGAGCACCGAAGGCGCCTTCCGTGATGGCGATTGGCGCGTGGTGTTTGCTGGACATGGCTTCACCTGGCTGGGGGATGCGAGCCATCCCGTCGCGCCGATCTGGCTCGATGACTTGAGCGCTGCCGGCATCCCTCACGAGTGGAGCACCGATATTCTGACCAGGCTGTGGCGCAAGCTGGCGCTCAACTGTGCGATCAACCCGCTGACGGTGCTGCACGATTGCCGCAACGGCGGTTTGCAGCAACATCAATGCGAAGTGGCCACCCTGTGCGGTGAACTGGTGGAGTTACTTGAGCGTTGCGGTCAGCCGGCGGCGGGCGAAAACCTGCAGCAAGAGGTCGAACGGGTGATTCACGCCACCGCGGCCAACTACTCGTCGATGCATCAGGACGTCACGAGCCAGCGCCGCACGGAAATCAGCTACCTGCTGGGCTACGCCTGCAAAGTGGCCGGGCGTCATCAACTGAACCTGCCTCACCTCAATCAACTTCAGGCAAGGTTGATCGCTCGCCTGCAAAGCCTTGGATTGCCCAGCGACTGAGCAGCGGCTACGCTGGCCACTTGTTCCTTGTCTGCGATGAATCCGATGCCATTGCGCCAGCGCCTTGAAAACCTGCCCGTCGGCCAGAAACTGCTGGCCGCCCTGCTGGTACTGATGGTCACCGTCCTGCTGGTTGCCAACCTGACCTTTATCAGCGCCGCGTACTACATCTCCCAGGAAAGCATGGCGCCCCAGGCCCTGCAGACCATCGGCCGGCTGGTATCCAACCCCAGCCTGGCCTCCGAAGCCCTGGCGTCCCCCCAAAGCGCCGAGCGCCTGCTGAATGAACTCAATAGCTATTCGCCGTTGCGCGCGGCCGCCCTGTATGACGCAAAGGGTGAGCGGTTGGCGCAATTGCAGCATGGCGACAATCTCGAGCTACCCAAACATTTCCGGCATATCGAAGACTGGCAGGTCACCGAGTTTCGCACCAATCAAGTCATCACCTTGGCCCGCCCCGGCGCTGCACCGGGACATTTGCTGCTGGTCGCCAGCAGTGAACTGCCCGTGGCGTTCTACACCGGGACCCTGACGGCCAGCCTGGGCATTCTGATCTTCAGTGTGCTGCTGTGGCTGATCATTGCCCGCCAGATCAAGCGCCTGATCACCCGGCCGATCCACCAGCTTGAAGAGTTGTCGCGGCAGGTCACCCGTGAAGAAAACTACGCACTGCGTGCTTCGCGAGGGAACCACGATGAAATCGGCAGCCTGGCCGAGGCATTCAACACCATGCTCTCGCGGATCGAGGCCAGGGAGCAGCAACTCAAGCGGGCTCGGGACGACTCCCAGGCCGCATACGACCAGGCCCAGGGCCTGGCGGAAGAAACCCGTCATACCAACCGCAAACTGGAGCTCGAAGTCCAGGTGCGCAGCAAGATCGAGAAAAAGCTCACCGGCTTCCAGAACTACCTCAACAGCATCATCGACTCCATGCCGTCGGCGCTGATCGCCCTCGACGAACAGCTCTACGTGACTCAATGGAACCAGGAAGCCAGCGCCCTGTCCGGCACACGCCTCGATGAAGCCCTGAACCAGCCCATCTTCCTCGCCTTCGAACCGCTCAAGCCGTTCTTGCCGCAACTCAAGGAAACGGTCGAACAGCATACGGTGGCCAAAATCGAACGTGTCACCTGGCTCAAGGACGACGAGCCCCGCCACTACGCCCTGACTTTCTATCCACTGATGGGCGGTGCCGGGCGTGGCGTGGTGATCCGGATCGACGACATCACCCAGCGCCTGTCCCTGGAAGAAATGATGGTGCAGTCGGAGAAAATGCTGTCGGTCGGCGGTCTTGCCGCTGGCATGGCCCACGAGATCAACAACCCGCTGGGTGCGATCCTGCACAACGTGCAAAACATTCGCCGACGCCTGTCCCCCGACCTGCCGAAGAACCTTGAGGTCGCCGAACAGGCTGGTATCGAACTGGCGACGGTCAATCAGTATCTGAAAATCCGCGAAGTGCCACAGTTGCTCGACGGTATCCAGCAGGCCGGTGCCCGGGCCGCCAAAATCGTCACCCACATGCTCAGTTTCAGCCGTCGCAGCACCCGCCAGATGGCCCCGTGCGATCTGCCCGCCCTGATTGATCAGGCAGTGGAAATCGCCGGCAACGATTTCGACCTGGCGATCGGCTTCGACTTCAAGGGCCAGGCCATCATTCGTCAGTTCGACCCGGCGCTGGGCCCGGTCCCCGGCACCGCCAACGAACTGGAGCAAGTACTGCTCAACCTGCTGAAAAACGCTGCGCAAGCCATTCACCAGCGCGAAGACGACAGCGAGCCAGGGCGGATCATTCTGCGCACCCGGCTGAACCCGCCGTGGGCGGAAATCCAGGTCGAGGACAACGGCATCGGCATGAGTGAAAACGTGCGCAAACGGACTTTCGAACCCTTCTTCACCACCAAGGAAATCGGCCAGGGCACCGGACTTGGGCTGTCAGTGTCGTACTTCATCATCACCAATAACCACAAGGGGCAGATGGAAGTGCAATCGACCCTGGGCCAAGGCACTTGCTTCACCTTGCGCCTGCCCCTGGCGAGCACGGCACCTGTCGCGCAAGAACTCAATCTGCTATCGAGGTAACCATGGGCTTTCGTTTGTCGAAGATTTACACCCGCACTGGCGACAAAGGCGAGACCGGGCTGGGCGATGGCCGTCGCGTCCCCAAGGATCACCCGCGGATCGAGGCCATTGGCGAAGTCGATACGCTGAACAGTCAGGTGGGCGTGTTGCTGGCCGGGTTGGCGGCACAAACGGATACTTTTGCAGGCCTGCAGGAAGTGGTCGAGGTTTTGGCGCCTTGCCAGCATCGATTGTTTGATCTGGGTGGTGAGCTGGCAATGCCGGTGTATCAGGCCTTGAATGCAGCGGAAATCGAGCGCCTGGAAGCGGCGATCGATGTGTGGAATGAAGAGCTGGGACCACTGGAAAATTTCATCTTGCCCGGCGGTTCGGCGCTGATTGCCCAGGCCCATGTCTGCCGTAGCCTGGCGCGCAGTGCCGAGCGGCGGTGTCAGCAATTGAATGCGATTGAGCCGTTGACCGGGGTTGGCCTGGCGTACATCAATCGGTTGTCGGATTTGTTGTTCGTGGTGGCGCGGCTGATTGCCAAGCGTCAGGGCGTGGCCGAGATTCTATGGCAGCCGGCGGCGAAGCCTGAGATTTAGCCGGCGTCTGTCAGGACCCCTTCGCGAGCAGGCTCGCTCCCACAGGTGACCGCATTGTTACTGAAGAAATGCGATCAAATGTGGGAGCGAGCCTGCTCGCGAAGGCGTCAGAAGCTACAGCACAGAATCAGCCCTCAGGCCAAAACGCCCGAATCCCCGCCACACCCTGCGCGCCGGCAGCCCAGGCTTTCTCGACCTCGGCCGGGCCAACGCCACCCAGCAGGAACACCGGCTTGCTGAAGCCCTCGATCAAACTCGACGCCTGCTCCCATCCCAACGGCTCGACACCCGGGTGAGTCAGAGTGGGTTGCACCGGCGACAGGGTCACAAAGTCCACCCCCATCTGTTCGGCCAGCACCAGTTCTTCAGCGTTATGGCACGACGCCGCCAGCCAGCGCGATGCCGGTAGCGGTCGGCCAGCCGCTGCGTATTTGCGCAACTGCGCCGAGGTGATGTGCCAACCCGCGGACGGGAAGTCGCCCAACCACTCGAACGGCCCCTTGAGCATCAATTGGGCCTTGCCGGCACACAGGCCCACCGCATCGACAGCCAGGTCGCGATATTTGGGATCGTAACCATTCGGTGCACGCAGCTGGATCAGCTTGATGCCACCGGCAATGGCTTTCTGGATGCCACGCAGCAACGCCGGGGTTTCCAGATCTTCCGGGGTAATCAGGTACTGCGATGACAATCGGGCCGCCGCGACGATCGGCTGATTGGCCGCCGGGAACTCGTAATCTGGCAGATCACGGGGCGACACCCAGGCCAGCGGTTGGCCTTCGGCGCCGTGGGGCTCGCCGCTAAACGCCGAGACCTCCCAGACATCCAGCAACACCTGCTTGTCCGGATAATCGTGCCGGACCTTGATCAGCGGGCGCGCCGCATCGACCACGATGCCCAGCTCCTCATGGAGCTCGCGGGCCAGTGCGGTTTCGACCGACTCGTCGGCCTCGACCTTGCCCCCCGGAAACTCCCACAGGCCGCCCTGGTGCTGTGAATCGGCACGGCGGGCGATCAGGATCTGGCCACTGCCATCGCGGATGACGGCGGCGGCGACATGGACTCGCTTCACTTTTCCAACTCCTCCAGTCCGGCCTTCTGCCAGGCCTTGAACGCCGGCCATTGGTAGAGGGTTTCAACATAGGCTTCGTCAGCCGCGGACAGCTTCACCCGATAGGTGCGCAGGCGTACGGCGATGGGTGCAAAAAACGCGTCGGCCAACGTGAGGCGGCCAAACAGGTACGGACCGCTCTCGGTCGCAGCGGCACGACACTCGGCCCACAACGCCGACATGCGCTCGATGTCCGCCTGGACATCGGCCGGGACCGGCGACAGCGCTGCGTCATGGCTCAGGTCGAACGGCATGTTGCCACGCATGGCGAAAAAGCCACTGTGCATCTGCGCGCACGCCGAACGCGCCTGGGCACGGGCGGCGGTGTCTTTGGGCCACAGGTTCGCATCGGGGAACCGTTCTGCCAGGTATTCGGCAATCGCCAGGGAGTCGGCGATGGTGCCGTGTTCGGTCTTCAGCAGCGGGACCTTGGCGGTCGGCGAATGCTTGAGCAGACGCTCGCGGGTGTCCGGCTGGTTCAGCTTGATCAGTTCTTCGGTGTAGGAGGCGCCAGCCAGATCGAGGGCCAGAGCGCCGCGCAGGGACCAGGAGGAATGCAGTTTGTCGCCGATGATCAGGTGCAGGCTCATGTGCGGGGTGCCTTCTCGTCAGGGTAACAAGCCAGAATATCTAGCGTCTGGTCGTCAGCCTTCGCGAGCAAGCCCGCTCCCACAGTGTCACCATTGAACCCTGTGGGAGCGGGCTTGCTCGCGAATGGAGCGACTCGGTCTTAAGTACGGTACTCGGCGTTGATCTTCACGTACTCGTGGGACAGGTCGGTGGTCCAGATGGTTTCGCTGCAATCGCCACGACCCAGCTCGATACGAATGGTGATTTCTTCCTGCTGCATCACCGCCGCACCCTGGGCTTCGGTGTAGGTCGCGGCGCGCGCGCCACGGCTGGCAATGCACACGTCACCGAGGAATACGTCGATCTTGCTCACGTCCAGGTCCGGCACACCGGCACGGCCAACGGCTGCCAGGATACGGCCCCAGTTCGGATCGGAAGCAAACAGCGCCGTCTTGATCAACGGCGAGTGAGCCACGGTGTAGCCGACATCCAGGCACTCCTGGTGATTGCCGCCGCCGTTGACTTCAACGGTCACGAACTTGGTCGCGCCTTCGCCGTCGCGAACGATGGCCTGGGCCACGTCCATGCACACTTCGAACACCGCCTGCTTCAACTTGGCGAACAGTTCGCCCTCAGCGCGGGTGATTTCCGGCAGCGCCGCCTGCCCCGTGGCGATCAGCATGCAGCAGTCGTTGGTCGACGTATCACCATCGATGGTGATGCGGTTGAACGACTTGTTGGCGCCATCGAGCATCAGGTTTTGCAACACATCGCGGGAGACTTTGGCGTCGGTGGCGATGTAGCCGAGCATGGTCGCCATGTTCGGGCGAATCATGCCGGCGCCTTTGCTGATACCGGTCACGGTGACGGTCACGCCGTCGTGCTGGAACTGACGGCTGGCACCTTTTGGCAGGGTGTCGGTGGTCATGATGCCGGTGGCGGCAGCTTCCCAGTTGTGGATCGACAGGTCATCAAGGGCCGCTTGCAGTGCGCCTTCGATTTTCTCCACAGGCAACGGTTCGCCGATCACACCGGTGGAGTACGGCAGCACCTGGCTGGCTTCGACGCCGGTCAGCTCCGCCAGTTTGGCGCACGTGCGCTCGGCGGCGGCCAGGCCTGGCTCGCCGGTACCGGCGTTGGCATTGCCGGTGTTGGTCAGCAGGTAACGCACAGGGCCTTGTACGCGTTGCTTGGCCAGGATCACCGGGGCGGCGCAAAAGGCGTTCAGGGTGAACACGCCGGCTACCGTGGAGCCTTCGACACAGCGCATGACCACAACATCCTTGCGCCCCGGGCGCTTGATGCCAGCCGAGGCGATACCGAGTTCAAAACCGGCAACCGGGTGCAACGTTGGCAAAGGACCAAGACCAACAGCCATGAATGCGCTCCTTTATAAATGATGTCAGCACCGTTTCAGGAAGACGGTGGTTCGAATGGTAAAACGCCGCGACGGCAGAAGCCGGTCGCGGCGCGGGTATTTCAGCGATTGAAACGGGTTTTACTGGATCTGCCCGTGGCAATGCTTGAACTTCTTGCCCGAACCGCAGTAGCACAGCTCATTGCGACCCAGTTTATGCTCGCTGCGAACCGGGGCAGCGGCGAGCGCCACATCGATCTCTTCACCCAGCACTTCCGGTTGCTCCAGGCCTGGCGCTTCTTCATGCAGGAACTGCATGCGAGCGGCCAATGCCTCGGCTTCCTGGCGCAGGCGCTGCTCTTCCTCGATAGGATCTTCGCGGCGAACCTGAACGTGGGACAGCACACGGATCGAGTCGCGCTTGATCGAGTCCAGCAACTCGGAGAACAGGGTAAACGACTCGCGCTTGTATTCCTGTTTCGGGTTCTTCTGGGCATAACCACGCAAGTGGATACCGTGACGCAGGTGGTCCATGGTCGACAGGTGGTCTTTCCACAGGTCGTCCAGAACGCGCAGAACGATTTGCTTCTCGAAGGTGCGCAGCGCTTCGGCGCCCGCCTGGTCTTCTTTCTCGTTGTACGCCGCGACGAGCTCGTTCATGAGCTTCTCGCGCAGGGTTTCTTCGTACAGGTGATCGTCTTCGTCGAGCCATTGCTGGATCGGCAGCGTCACACCGAAGTCGCTCTGCAACGCTGCTTCCAGACCGGCCACGTCCCACTGTTCAGGCAGCGACTGCGGAGGGATGTGTGCGCTGACGGTGGCGTCGAGCACGTCCTGACGGAAGTCAGCGATGGTCTCGCCGATGTTGTCGGCGGCCAGCAACGTGTTACGCATGTGATAGATCACTTTACGCTGTTCGTTGTTGACGTCGTCGAACTCGAGCAGTTGCTTGCGGATGTCGAAGTTGCGGCCTTCAACCTTGCGCTGGGCCTTTTCAATGGCGTTGGTGACCATGCGGTGCTCGATCGCCTCGCCAGGCTGCATGCCCAGGGCCTTCATGAAGTTCTTCACCCGGTCAGAGGCGAAGATGCGCATCAGGCTGTCTTCCAGCGACAGATAGAAACGGCTGGAACCGGCGTCGCCCTGACGACCGGCACGACCACGCAACTGGTTGTCGATACGGCGCGATTCATGACGCTCGGATGCAATCACCTGCAAACCACCCGATTCGAGCACTTGCTGGTGACGCTTCTGCCAGTCGGCCTTGATCTGGGCAATCTGCTCAGGGGTCGGGTTTTCCAGGGAAGCCACTTCCACTTCCCAGTTACCGCCCAACAGGATGTCGGTACCACGACCGGCCATGTTGGTGGCGATGGTCAGTGCGCCCGGGCGACCGGCCTGGGCAATGATCTCGGCTTCCTTTTCGTGGAACTTGGCGTTCAGAACCTTGTGTTCGATGCCTTCCTTCACGAGCAGGCTGGACATGTGCTCGGAGGTTTCGATGGTGGCGGTACCCACCAGCACCGGACGACCGGCGGCCATGCTTTCCTTGATGTCGGCCACGATTGCCGCGTATTTCTCGTCGGCGGTCAGGAACACCAGGTCGTTGTAGTCTTTACGTGCCAGCGGCTTGTTCGGCGGAATCACCATGACCTGCAGGCCATAGATCTGGTGGAATTCGAACGCTTCGGTGTCGGCCGTACCGGTCATGCCGGACAGTTTGTTGTACAGACGGAAGTAGTTCTGGAAGGTGGTCGACGCCAGCGTCTGGCTTTCGGCCTGGATGTTCAGGTTTTCCTTGGCTTCGATGGCCTGGTGCAGGCCTTCGGACAAACGGCGACCCGGCATGGTACGACCGGTGTGTTCGTCGACCAGTACGACCTGACCGTCCTGCACGATGTATTCGACGTTGCGATGGAACAGCTTGTGCGCACGCAGGCCAGCGTAGACGTGAGTCAGCAGGCTCAGGTTGTGCGCCGAGTACAGGCTTTCGCCTTCAGCCAGCAGGCCGATGCGGGTCAGCGTTTCTTCGACGTACTGGTGACCGGCTTCGTTGAGTTCGACCTGACGGGTCTTCTCGTCGACGGTGAAGTGACCGGCCTGGGTCACTTCGCCTTCGACTTCCTCAACGTGCAGCTTGAGCTGCGGGATCAGCTTGTTGACTTCGATGTACAGCTTGGAGCTGTCCTCGGCCTGACCGGAGATGATCAGCGGCGTACGGGCTTCGTCGATGAGGATGGAGTCGACTTCGTCGATCACGGCAAAATTGAGTTCGCGCTGGAATTTTTCTTCCATGCTGAACGCCATGTTGTCGCGCAGGTAATCGAACCCGAATTCGTTGTTGGTGCCGTAGGTGATGTCGGCGGCGTAGGCAGCACGCTTCTCTTCCGGCGGCTGGAACGGCGTGACAACGCCGACCGTCAGGCCGAGGAATTCATACAGCGGGCGCATCCAGTTGGCGTCGCGGCGGGCCAGGTAGTCGTTCACCGTCACAACGTGCACACCGTTGCCGGACAGCGCGTTGAGGTAAACGCCCAGTGTTGCCACCAGGGTCTTGCCTTCACCGGTACGCATTTCCGCGATCATGCCTTCATGCAAGGTCATGCCGCCGATCAGCTGGACATCGAAGTGGCGCATGCCCATGACACGCTTGCCGGCTTCGCGGGCGACCGCAAAGGCTTCTGGCAGGAGCTTGTCGAGGGATTCCCCTTTGGCGATGCGGGCCTTGAACTCGCTGGTCTTGGCACGCAATTGATCGTCCGAAAGGGCCACCATTTGCTCTTCGAAGGCATTGACGAGTTGCACCGTCTTGAGCATGCGTTTGACTTCACGCTCGTTCTTGCTTCCAAAAAGTTTCTTTAACAAAGGCGCAAACATATCGGCAGGATCTTCCACACTAAAGGGATGGAGGGCGGCCCCGTGAGTCGCCCGTGCAGCCCTCATGGCCGCATGCGAACGAGCATTCTACCCGGAAACGGTGGTGAGGAAAGTGGCGATATTCCACGATGCTGGCACAGCGCTTTGACGGGGCTCACTTAAAATAGGGGCGTTTTGCTCAACTTCAAGCCGTTCAAGGCAGAAGTTAGTCGTTGATTTAATGGGTAAAGCGCCCACAAAAGCAATGGGCGGGTGCATCCGGTGCTTTCTGCTACCATGGCGGCTCTGTTACTTCAGGTGTCTGATCATGGCATTTCGCCCACTTACGGCCAAAGTACCCGCCGTTCTACTACGCGAAGCCAAGCCGCTGAAAGCCATTCTAGGCCACGCTCAACGCCTGGGTCATTTGCAACGTTTGCTCGAAAGCCAATTGCAACCCGCCGCTCGCGAGCATTGCCACGTGGCGTCCTGGCGCGAAGGCAGTTTGTTGCTAATTGTCACCGACGGCCATTGGGCAACCCGCCTGCGCTACCAGCAGAAGCGCCTGCAACGGCAACTGCAACTGTTCGACGAGTTTGCCAACCTGACGCGAATCCTGTTCAAGGTGCAGCCACCGACCGTCCAGCGGGGCGCGGCCGGGCACACCATGGATCTGTCGGACGATGCGGCCGCGACCATACAGGCCACGGCCGACGGGATCAGCGACCCGAATCTGCGGGCAGCGCTGGAGCGACTGGCGGCGCACGCCAAGACCAGAACCTCATAGGCGCCCTGTGTGGGAGCGAGCCTGCTCGCGAAGGCGGCATAACATTCAACAATGATGTTGCCTGACACACCGATTCGCGAGCAGGCTCGCTCCCACAGTTAGATTGTGTCCACTCACTAGCGACGTTTGCTGCCACCCAGCAATGAACCCATCAAGCCGCGCACCAACTGTCGGCCAAGCTGGTTCGCCGCCTGTTGCATCGCCGATTTCAGCGCCTTCCCTGCTGCCGTGCCGAGGAACTCACCCGCCTGCTCGGTGAAACTCGGCTCCTGTTTGCCCTTCTCCGCTTCGGGCTCGGGCGCCAGGCCCTTGCGCCCCATCAGCACTTCATAGGCCGATTGACGGTCAATCGGCTTGTCATAGCGGCCCTGCAACGGCGAACCGGCAATCAGCGCCGTACGCTCGGCACCGGTCAAAGGCCCGATCCGCGATTGCGGCGGCGCGACCAGCACCCGCTGAACCATTTCCGGGGTGCCTTTTTCCTGCAGCGTGCCGACCAGCGCCTCGCCGATCCCGAGTTCGGTCAACACCGACAACGTATCGAACGCCGGATTCGGCCGGAAACCTTCGGCCACTGCGCGCAGGGACTTTTGCTCCTTGGCGGTAAACGCACGCAGACCGTGCTGGATGCGCAGGCCCAGCTGAGCCAGCACATCATCCGGCAGGTCACCCGGCGACTGGGTGACGAAATACACGCCCACGCCTTTTGAACGAATCAGCCTCACGACTTGTTCCAGGCGATCACGCAATGCCTGGGGCGTGCCGTTGAACAACAAGTGGGCCTCGTCGAAGAACAGCGCCAGCAAGGGCTTGTCGGCATCGCCACGCTCCGGCAGTTGCTCGAACAGTTCGGCCAGCAGCCACAGCAGGAACGTCGCGTAGACTTTCGGCGCTTCATGCACCAGACGGCTGGCATCCAGCAAATGGATGCGCCCGCGGCCATTGGCAGTGGGTTGGAGGATGTCTTCAAGTTGCAGCGCCGGCTCACCGAACAAGGCATCGGCGCCCTGTTGCTCCAGGGTCGCCAGACGTCGCAGCAGCGCCTGGCTGGAGCCGGTGGTCATCAATGCCGCATCGTCGCCCAGCAACTCGGGGTTGTCCCGCAGGTGATTGAGCAACGCCTTCAGATCCTTGAGATCGAGCAACAACAGGCCTTCGCGGTCCGCCACCTTGAACGCCGCGTACAGCGCCGACTGCTGACTGTCGGTCAGTTCCAGCAGGCTGCCCAACAGCAGCGGCCCCATTTCACTCAAGGTTGTGCGTAAAGGATGACCGGACTGGCCCTGTACGTCCCACAACGTCACCGGATAAGCCTGAGGCTTGTGGTTGAGCCACGGCATACCGGCAATCCGCTCGGCGACCTTGCCCTGGGGATTGCCCGCGGCGCCAAGGCCGCACAGGTCACCCTTGATGTCGGCGGCGAACACCGCCACGCCGGCATCGCTGAAAGCCTCGGCCAGTCGTTGCAACGTCACGGTTTTTCCGGTGCCGGTCGCGCCCGCGATCAAACCGTGGCGATTGGCCAGGCGCATGGCCTGGGCAATCGGCTGCCCCTTGAGGTCGGCGCCGATAACGAGTTGCAGTGAGTCAGGCATTTGGTCACCCATGATTAATCTTTGGTCCTACACGGCCGATAGAGATAACGACAAAGCAGTCAGACACGATCTGGTAGGAAATTTCCCTAAGGAGAGTCGGAAAATTCAATTGCTTTCAACCTTGCCCGTCGTGCGTCCCTTTATAAAAGCACGCGCTGGACATTAAGACCTTAGCGGAACCCCAAGCCATGAACAAAAATCTGCGTTTCAGCCATAAAATCCTGCTTGCCGCCGCCCTCATTGTTATTGCCGCCTTCGCCTCATTCACGCTGTACAACGACTACTTGCAGCGCAATGCCATCCGCGAAGACCTCGATAACTATCTCAACGAGATGGGTGACGTCACCGCCAACAACATCCAGACCTGGCTGGCCGGGCGTATTTTGCTGATCGAGAACCTCTCGCAAAACATCGCCATCAACCCCGAACAAGCCAATGTCGCCAGCCTACTTGAGCAGAAAAGCCTGACGTCGACCTTCATGGCGTCCTACCTGGGTGATGCCACCGGACACTTCACCATTCGTCCGGACGCGAAGATGCCGGACGGTTTCGATCCGCGTGTTCGCCCCTGGTACAAAGGCGCTGAAAACAGCAGCACGCCGACCCTGACTGAACCCTACATCGATGCGGCAACCGGTCAACTGATCATCTCGATGGCCACGGCTTCGAAAAAAGCCGGACAGAGCGTCGGTGTGGTGGGTGGCGACCTGAGCCTGCAAACCCTGATCGCGACCCTCAGCGCCCGCGACTTTGATGGCATGGGCTACGCATTTCTGGTCAGCGCCGACGGCAAGATCCTGGTTCACCCGGACAAAGCGCTGGTGATGAAGTCCCTGAGCGAGGCGTATCCGAAAGACACCCCGCGCATCGGCAACGGCTTCAGCGAAGTGGACGTCGACGGCAAGACCCGCATTGTCAGCTTTACCCCGATCAAGGGCTTGCCTTCGGTCAACTGGTACATCGGTCTGTCGGTCGACAAGGAAAAAGCCTACTCGATGCTCAGCGAGTTCCGTACCTCGGCTGTGGTTGCAACCCTCATTGCCGTGGCCATCATCATCGCCCTGCTCGGCATGTTGATTCGCATCCTGATCCAGCCGTTGCACGTCATGACCCGCGCCATGGCCGACATCGCCGACGGCGAAGGTGATCTGACCAAACGCCTGACCATCCAGAACAATGACGAATTCGGCACCCTGGGCACCGCGTTCAACCGTTTCGTCGAGCGCATTCACGGCTCGATCCGCGAAGTGTCCTCGGCCACCGGGCAAGTCAACGAAGTGGCGTTGCGCGTGGTCGCGGCTTCCAACTCGTCGATGCTCAACTCCGACCAGCAAGCCTCGCGTACCAGCAGTGTCGCGGCCGCCATTAATCAGCTCGGCGCCGCCGCGCAGGAAATCGCCCGCAACGCCGCCCAGGCTTCGAGCCAGGCCAGCGATGCCCGCAGCCTGGCCGAAGACGGCCAGCAAGTGGTGGACCGCAGTATCGTGGCGATGAATCAACTGTCGAGCATGCTCAGCGCCTCGAGCACCAACATCGAATCGCTGAACAGCAAAACGGTGAACATCGGGCAGATTCTCGAAGTGATCACCAGCATTTCCCAGCAAACCAACCTGCTGGCACTCAATGCCGCGATTGAAGCCGCCCGTGCCGGTGAAGCCGGTCGGGGTTTTGCCGTGGTGGCGGACGAGGTGCGCAACCTGGCACACCGCACGCAGGAATCGGCGCAACAGGTGCAAACCATGATCGAGGAGCTGCAAGTCGGCGCCCGGGAATCGGTGAGCACCATGAGCGACAGTCAACGCCACAGCCAGGACAGTGTGGAAATCGCCAACCTCGCGGGCGAACGCCTGAACAGCGTGACCTTGCGTATCGGGGAAATCGACGGCATGAACCAGTCGGTGGCCACCGCGACCGAAGAACAGACCGCCGTGGTGGAGTCGATCAACGTCGACATCACCGAGATCAACACGCTGAACCAGGAAGGCGTGGAAAACCTGCAATCGACCTTGCGCGCGTGCTCGGACCTTGAGCAGCAGGCGGCGCGATTGAAGCAGTTGGTGGGTAGCTTCAGGATCTGAGGCGCTCTTGCGGGCCCCTTCGCGGGCAAGCCCGCTCCCACAGGGATCTGCGTCGAACACCTATGTTGTGTTCGACCAGGTCAAATGTGGGAGCGGGCTTGCCCGCGAAGGCGGCCGGTCAAACGATACATCCCCCCGCTGACACCCCACCCGCACAACCCCAACCGAACATCTATCCTTCATAAAGGTCAACCAAGGGAATACCGGGACCGGAGGATCGTTCATCGTGCATATCGCTGACATCACCATGTTCTACGCCCCTGCCAGCGGTGGCGTGCGCACTTATCTGGATGCAAAGCACCGTCGCCTGGGCATCAAGCCGGGCATTCGCCACAGTTTGCTGATCCCCGGATCGTCCTTGAGCGAGCAGGATGGCATCTTCACCGTTCCGGCCCCTGCCCTGCCTTTCGGCAAAGGCTATCGCTTCCCTCTGCGTCTCGCGCCCTGGCGCAATGTCCTGCAGGATTTGCAACCTGACCTGATCGAGGTCGGCGACCCCTACCTCACCGCATGGGCAGCGCTGGACGCGCGGCGGCAACTCGATGTACCGGTCATAGGTTTCTATCATTCGGACCTGCCGCTGCTGGTCAGCAACCGCATGGGCAACTGGGTGACCAATAACGTCGAGGCCTATGTCAGCAAGCTCTACGGCAACTTCGACCGGGTGCTGGCGCCCAGTCGGGTCATGGCCGACAAACTCACCGGGCTCGGGGTCAGGAATGTGTTCGTGCAACCCTTGGGCGTCGACCTGCAAACCTTCAATCCCGATGCCAGAGACCCCGGGCTGCGGGCCGAGTTGGGCCTGGACGATAACACCCGGCTGCTGATCTTCGCCGGGCGCGGCTCCAAGGAAAAAAACCTGCCAGTGCTGCTCGACTGCATGAAACGCCTGGGCCGACGCTATCACCTGCTGCTGGTTGGCTCATCGATGCCGACGGCCGTGCCGTCCAATGTGACGGTGATCGACCAGTTCTGCCCGGCGCCGCAGGTGGCCCGCCTGATGGCCAGCGCCGACGCATTGCTGCACGCCGGCGATCAGGAAACCTTCGGTCTGGTGATACTCGAAGCCATGGCCAGCGGTATTCCGGTGGTGGCCGTGGCGGCCGGGGCATTCGAGGAAATCGTCACCGAGGACTGTGGCCGGCTCTGCGCGCCGAACGATCCAGCCGCGATGGCCACCGCTGTTCGAGAGCTGTTCGGCTCGGGCAGCGTAGCGCTGGGCCGCCAAGCGCGGTTACATGTCGAACGACATTACGCCTGGGATGAGGTGGTCACCAGCTTGCTGTGCCACTACCACGCCGTGTTGGGCAGCCAATGGCCGCTGACTGCCAATGGTTGAGCCCATGAACAGGCCCGCTTTACTGCTGGTGCTGCACGACGTGGCACCTCCCACCTGGGCCGACTACCAACCGTTCGTCAAAGCCGTCGATGCCTTGGGGGGCGTGCCGATCACCTGGCTGGTGGTTCCGGATTACCACAAACACAACAATCTGGACGTCCATCCGCCGTTATGCCGCCAACTCAGTGCCAGGGTCGCCCGAGGCGACGAACTGGCACTGCATGGCTATTTCCATTGCGACGAAGGGCCGATGCCCCTCAATCCCCGCGACTGGTTCATGCGTCGGGTCTACACCCACGAAGGCGAGTTTTATCGTTTGTCACAAGAAGCCGCCCTCGCCCGCCTGCGTTCGGGCATCGAGATGTTCCAGCGGCATGACTGGCCGCTGGAAGGGTTCGTCGCCCCGGCCTGGTTGATGAGCCAAGGCACTCGCCAGGCATTGCGCCAACTGCCGTTGAGTTACACCAGCGACTCGCAGCATTTATACCGTTTACCGGATTTCACCGCGATCGAGGCGCCGGGGCTGGTCTGGAGTGCGCGCAGTGCCTGGCGCCGGGGGGTATCGAAGCTCGTCAGCGACCGTCGTGAACAACGCTGGCAGCATGCCCCGGTGATTCGCCTGGGCTTGCATCCGGTGGACATGCGCCATGAGTTCTCGCACCGATACTGGCTGCGAACCCTTGAGCGCCTGCTCGATAATGGACGCGTTCCAATGACCAAGTCCCAGTGGCTGGCGCTGCAAAACAACCGAATGGGCTGTGCCGCATGAGTCGTGCCCTGCTGTTGCTTGTCGGCCTGCTCGCGGCGGTGCTGATTCCACTGCTGTTGGGCGGCAGCGAAATCGGCTCCCGGCTGGGCGCCTTTCCGCTGCCGTGGTTGTTGATCATGTTCGGCATGATCCTGCTGTGCTGGGGCGTGAACACCCTGCGTTTGCGCCTGTTGCTGGGGGATCAATGCCACAGGGTCAGCCGGCTCAGGAGCCTTGGCGTGGTGATGGCCGCCGAATTTGCCTACTGCGCCACGCCCGGCGGCAGCGGCGGGCCGCTGACGATCATGGCGTTGCTGGCACGTCACGGCGTGCGTCCGGCCAGGGGCAGTGCCGTGTTTGCCATGGACCAATTGAGCGACTTGTTGTTTTTCCTCTGCGCCCTGAGCGGGATTCTTGTTTACGCCCTGTTCCAGCACCTCAGCCAGCGCATGGAATGGATGCTGATGGTCAGCGCTGTCTCGCTGTTCGGTGGCTTGATCACCTGCGCCATGGTCGCCCGCTATCACCGCTCGTTGATTCGCCTGAGCGGTCGATGGCTCGCCCGAGCCAATGTCAAAGCGGCCACTCGAATGCGCTGGGCGCGCAAGCTCCTGCAGTTTCTGGCGGCGTTTACCGACACGCTGAAATTGCCCGTGCAGACCTTGATCAAGGTATTCGTCCTGACCTGTGTGCATTGGCTCCTGCGCTACAGCGTGCTCTATCTGGCGTTGCGCGGGCTCGGCGCGGATTTGCAGTGGGCCTGGAGTTTTCTGATCCAGATGCTGGCCCTCAGCGCCGGGCAATTCAGCCTTCTGCCGGGCGGAGCCGGGGCGGCGGAGCTGACGTCGGCGGCGCTATTGGCCCCCATGGTCGGGAAATCCACGGCCGCCGCGGCGATTCTGATTTGGCGGGCGGTGACGTATTACTTCTACTTGCTGGTCGGTGGGCCGGTGTTTTTGCTGATGCTGGGGCGGCCGCTGCTGAAGAAATTGATGAAAATCAGGCAGGCCTGAAAAGATCGCAGCCTGCGGCAGCTCCTACAGGGTACGCAGGCTGCGATCTTTTTAATTCGTCAGACTCCTGCTGCAGCTGCTCCCACAACTCGGCTGCCCCCGCAAACTCCGTACCGTCTTCAGGCCCCATGTCATCCGGGTCGTAGCGGCTCAGGCAACCCTCGCCCAGCGTGGCGGGAGCCCTGGATGTGGCTTTGTCCAGTGGATCGGCCATGGTCATGTCCTCGGTGCAGAAACGGCGAAGGGCCTGGAGCGATTGAACGCCCAGGCCCTTCGAATTTCAACCGCGTTGTGCGTCTATCAGAAGACAACGGTTTTGTTGCCGTGCACCAGCACCCGGTCTTCCAGGTGATAACGCAGGCCACGGGCCAGCACCATCTTCTCGACATCGCGGCCGAAACGCACCATGTCTTCGATGCTGTCGCTGTGGCTGACACGCACCACGTCCTGCTCGATGATCGGGCCGGCATCCAGCTCTTCGGTCACATAGTGGCAAGTCGCGCCGATCAGCTTCACACCGCGCAGGGAGGCCTGGTGATACGGCTTGGCACCGACGAACGACGGCAGGAAGCTGTGGTGAATGTTGATCACCTTGTGCGCGTATTCGCTGCACAGCTCGGGCGGCAGGATTTGCATGTAACGGGCCAGCACCACCACTTCGGCGTCGTGCTGTTTGACCAGGCGCGACACCTCGGCGAAAGCCGGCTGCTTGTCCTGGGGATTGACCGGGACGTGGTAGTACGGAATGCCGTGCCACTCCACCATGCTGCGCAAGTCATCATGGTTGGAAATCACGCAGGAAATTTCGCAGTCCAGTTCATCGCTGTGCCAGCGATGCAGCAAGTCGGCCAGGCAGTGCGACTCGCGGCTGGCCATCAGCACCACACGCTTCTTTTGTTCGGTATCGGTGATGCGCCAGTCCATCGAGAATTCTTCGGCGATCGGGGCAAAGGCTTCGCGAAACGCTTCGATACCAAATGGCAGGGAGTCGGCACGGATTTCGTGACGCATGAAGAACCAGCCACTGAGATTGTCCGAGTGATGGCTCGCTTCAGTGATCCAACCGTTGTGTGATGCCAGAAAGTTACTGACTTTGGCAACGATGCCAACACGGTCCGGGCAAGAAATCACCAGACGAAAAGTGCGCATGAGGGGGAAACTCCAGAACTTCGCAAAGGCCGCCATTCTAGCGATTGCGCAGCAAAACTGCAGTATTGTTGACGTTTCGCCCTGCCGGAAGGTCGGTGTGGCTGGACGGCCAACACCCGCGCCGGTTCGTCCGGATGCTCTAGCGCTGCCGGGCAATTGTTAAATTATGTATATCTGACGGACCTGGATCACACTAAATAACGGCATTACCAATGTGCGCCCAAGACAAGGCAACTAAATCAAATAAAGTTGGCTTATATGTTTACTTGATGAAACACCGTGACTATTATTGCCGCACTGTCACCTGCCATCCAGCGTACAACATAAGGTAGTTCCCATGTCCTTGATCAACGAATATCGCGCCACCGAAGAAGCTATCAAAGAGCTGCAAGCCCGTTTGAAGAACCTGTCCCAAGACGACAAACTGCAAACCGAGCTGGAATTCGAAGGCAAACTGCGCACCTTGATGGGTGAATACTCCAAGTCCCTGCGTGACATCATCGCGCTGCTGGATCCAGAGTCGAAAACCAAGGCACCACGCGGCGGTGCAGTGAAAACTACCGGCACCAAGCGTGCTCGCAAAGTTAAACAATACAAAAATCCGCACAACGGCGAAGTCATCGAAACCAAAGGTGGCAACCACAAGACTCTGAAAGAGTGGAAAGCCAAGTGGGGCGGCGACGTGGTAGAAGGCTGGGCTACCCTGCTGGGCTAAGCCTCAGAGCTTGTCGCAGATGGATCCGTGACAAAAAAAGAACGCCAGCAAATGCTGGCGTTTTTTTATGCGCGGGGTTTAAGCAGCGGCAGGTTCGATTTCAAAGGTGCAAACGCTGACGCAGTCCCAGGACATAATCCTGCCATTCACCGAGCACCCCCTGCTGAAATGGAGTGGCACTAACGCTCAATTGGGCCGCGGCCTCTACAAAACTTTCGAGGGTATTTGGCGCCCCCCATCCGGGGTCTGACAAACGTTTCTGACAGAATATTCGCCAGCGCTCTTGCTCCTCGGCATTCAACGTATCGGGAAAGTTGCGTGCGCGATATCGAAACAATAATTCAGGCAAGCGTTCGTCATCGAACGGCCACTGCTCTTGTGCCAACTGCATCGGGTCGACGGTTCTGACTTGTTCGCACAAACGCCGGTCCCGATCACCGATGAATCCATCGTATAACTGTTGCTCCGGATCCTGGCTCTGGGAAAAGTCTTCGCGGGCATAAATCGCCAGGACTTTATCCAGCCAAACTTTCCGCGCGTCATTTAGCCGCAGCACTCGCTGCTGATACAGCGCCATGTCCAGACCCAGGCGCTGCTGATCCTCCTGGCGAAGTACCGACAACGGGGCCACCACCGGGCACTTGTTGATGTGAATCAACTTCAACGGTACCGGCAATTCCCCCTCGGCCAGTTCGTCGTGACGGGTATACAAGCGCTGACGCAAACTTTCGGCATCCAGGTCGAGCAGGCCCTGGGGGTCGAGGTGCAAGTCACAGACAATCAGAGCGTTCTTGTTGCGTGGGTGCCAGGCCAGCGGCAACACCACCCCCACATAGCTGCGCGCCGCCGAAAAGCGCCCGGAAACATGCACCAGCGGTTGCAGCAGGCGTATCTGGTCCATGACTTTCTGCTTGCTGCGCAGTTGAAACAGCCAGGCGTAGAGCTTGGGTTGTTTTTCCCGAATGAGGCGCGCCAGGGCAATCGTCGCGCGAACGTCCGACAGCGCCTCATGGGCATTGCCATGATCGATGCCATTGGCCGCGGTCAGGCGCTCGAGCTTGAGCGTGACCCGCCCTTCGTCGTCCGTCGGCCATTGCAGGCCATCGGGGCGCAAGGCATAAGCAGCACGCACCACATCGATCAGGTCCCAGCGGCTGTTGCCGCCCTGCCATTCCCGCGCATAAGGGTCGAAAAAGTTTCGGTACAGGCTGTAGCGGGTCATCTCGTCATCGAAACGCAGCGTGTTGTACCCCGCGCCACAGGTGCCCGGTGCCGCGAGCTGGGCATGCACCCGTGTCATGAAATCGGCTTCGCTCAAGCCCTGCGCCTGCAGTTGCCCGGGCGTGATTCCCGTGATCGCACACGCGGCCGGGTGCGGCAGGATGTCGTCGCTGGGCTGGCAATACAGATTGACCGGCTCGTCGATTTCATTGAGATCGAAGTCGGTGCGCAGGCCGGCCATTTGCAAGGGACGGTCGCAACGGGGATTGATGCCAGTGGTTTCGTAGTCGTACCAGAAGATGGAGGTCACGGGCGATTCCTGAACTGAAGATCGGCAAAGTCTAGGCGTTCACCTCCCGCCAGGGCCAGTAGTCTTGTCATTCAAGCAGCTTGCCCGGCTCACCATGCAATACATAGTTATGTCGCTTCCCTGCGCCCCCGCCCCTCGAATAGGCTGCTAGCATCGGATAGACAGAGAATCCCGATCCAGGCCACATCATCAGGTTGCCCATGCTCGAGACCACAGCACTGCCAGGGAATGCGCCGCTGTCACCGCCACTGGACACGCGATACCAGGTCGAAACGCCGGAGGGCGTCGACCTGCCACTGCGCCCGGCCGGGTTGATGGTTCGTGCGTTGGCGTTCGCCATCGATCTTGGATTGCGCGGCCTGGTCCTCGGTGTGCTGTTCATTGCGCTGGCGATGCTCGGCAAATTGGGCGCCGGGCTCGGGTCGATCCTGCTGTTCGGGGTGAGCTGGTGGTACATGGTGCTGTTCGAGGTGCTCAACCAGGGACGCTCGCCGGGCAAGCAATGGATGGGACTGCGGGTGGTGCACGACGACGGGACCCCGGTCGGCTGGTCCGCTTCGCTGCTGCGCAACCTGCTGCGCGTTGTCGACCTGTTGCCCTTCGGTTACTTCCTCGGGGCCATCAGTTGCCTGCAACACCCCCACTTCAAGCGCCTTGGCGATATCGCCGCCGGGACCCTGGTGATCTACCGCGAACACTCGCACACCCGCCCCGAACTCCCCGAAGCCCAGCCCCGCCGCACGGCATTTGCCCTGACGCTCAGCGAGCAACGGGCCATCCTCGGGTTTGCCGAACGCCAGGGCGAACTCTCCCGGGCACGGGCCGATGAACTGGCCGCCATTCTCGCCCAACCCTTGCAGGTCCCGGCCGCGCAGGCGGTGACCGAGCTCAACGGCATCGCCCGCGGCTTGTTGGGGCCGACATGAAGCAAAGCCTTTTCGAACGTCGGCACAAGGCCGAGTGGGAACGTTTCTGCGAGCTGCTCGAGCAATTGGAACGGGACGGCAAGGTCACCGACGCTGGCAGTTTCCCGAAGGATTACCGACGCCTGTGCCAACACCTGGCACTGGCACGGGAGCGTGGCTACAGCAGTTTTCTGATCGACTCGTTGCAGCAACAGGTGCTGCGCGGGCATCAACAGCTTTACCGTCACCGCAGTCGCCTGGGGGCCAATGCACTGGCTTTCATCCTCGCGGATTTCCCGCGCCTGGTACGCGAACAGTGGCGTTTCGTGCTCGCCGCCAGCCTGATGTTCTTTGTCAGCCTGGCCGGTTTCGCGCTGCTGGTGTACCTGTTCCCGGACCTGATCTACAACCTGATCCCCGCCGAACAGGTCAGCGAAATGCAAAGCATGTACGACCCCGTTGCCGGTCACCTCGGGCGCACGGCGGAACGGGCCGCCAGTGAAGACTGGGTGATGTTCGGTTACTACATCATGCACAACATCGGCATTGCCTTTCAGACCTTCGCCAGCGGCTTGCTGTTCGGCCTGGGCAGCGTGTTCTTCCTGATCTACAACGGCCTGATGATTGGTGCGGTGGCCGGGCACCTGACCTACGTCGGCTACGGGCAGACCTTCTGGTCATTCGTGATCGGCCATGGCGCTTTCGAACTCAGCGCCATCGCCCTGGCAGGCGCCGCCGGTCTGAAGCTGGGCTGGGCGTTGGTCGCCCCGGGGCGCCTGCCCCGTGCCGAGTCCTTGCGATTGGCGGCGCGCAAGAGCGTGCTGCTGATCTGCGGGGTCATGCTGTTTCTGTTGATCGCGGCGTTTATCGAAGCCTACTGGTCATCGATGACTCGCCCGTCGCCCCAGACCAAGTACCTGGTTGGCGCGGCGCTCTGGTTGCTGGTAGTGGTTTATCTCGTATGCGCCGGACGTCGCCGCCATGCGCCTGAATGACGCCAGCGTGGTCATTCGCCCGCGCTCGACCTGGGAAGCCATGGACCTCGGCGTGCTCCTGAGCCAGCGCCACCGACGCCTGCTGATGACCAGTTGGGCTTTGCTCACCTTGCCGGTGTTCGCGTTGCTCAGTTGGGGGCTCTGGGACTCGCCGTCTCTCGCCGTGTTGATTTTCTGGTGGCTGAAACCGGCATTCGACCGCTTGCCCTTGTATATCCTGTCCAAAGCCATGTTCGGCGAAACACCCACGCTCAAGCAGGCCCTGCGGCAATGGCCGCGGCTGCTCAAAGGGCAATTGCTCGCCAGCCTGACCTGGCGACGCCTGAGTCTGCAGCGCAGTTTCGTGATGCCGGTGGCGCAGCTCGAAGGCCTCGACGGACAACAGCGCCAGCAGCGTTTAGAGGTGCTGCTACAGCGGGACGCCGGCGCCGCACGCTGGCTGACGATCATCGGGGCGCACCTGGAAGGCGCGCTGTGGATCGGCTTGATGGTGCTGTTCTATCTGCTGCTGCCACAACAGGTCGCGCTCGACTGGAGCTGGCAGTCGCTGATCTCTGCGACCACCCAGGACTGGCGCTGGCTGGAACACCTGACCAACCTGTTTTATGCACTGGTGCTGGTGGTCTGGGAACCGATCTATGTCGCCTGCGGTTTCAGCCTTTATTTGAACCGGCGCACCGCGCTCGAGGCCTGGGATATCGAACTGGTGTTCCGCCGGATGCGCCAGCGTCTGATCAGTGCAAGCAGCGTGCTGTTGATCGCCGTGATGTTGCTGATGTCACCGACACACAGCCTGTGGGCCGCCGAACCGGCCATTTCACCCGAAAGCCCGCGCCTGCTGGACCAGCCCCTGAACACCCAGGTCGCCAGGGACAGCATCAAGACGATTCTTGAGCAGCCGCCCTTCAAGAACCGGGAAGCGGTGACACGCTATCGCTTCAGCGAAGACCCGCCGGGCGCTGAAGCGTCGGGCGACGGGCAGACACCGCAATGGTTGAAGTCCCTGTTGCAGCTGTTTGAAGGACAGAGCTTCAGAGCCTTGGCGAACCTGATTGAAATCGCGCTGTGGGGCATCGTCATCGGTGCTGTCGGCCTGTTGATCTGGCGCTATCGCGACTGGGTGCAGGCGTTCGTCAGCCGACGACCGACCCTCGGCGCCAAAGCCGTGCGCCCCTTGCCGCAGCAGGCGTTTGGCCTGGACCTCAAGCCCGAGTCCCTGCCCGCCGACATTGCCACCCGCGCCGAAAGCCTCTGGCAGAGCCATCCGCGCGAAGCCCTCGGCTTGCTCTATCGCGCCCTGCTCAGCCGCCTGTCACACGACTTCAACGTCGTGCTCGAGGCCGCCGACACTGAAGGGCAGGTGCTGCAGCGCATCGAGCGATTAGAGCAACCGGCCTTGCTGGCCTACAGCAAAAACCTGACCGGGCACTGGCAAGGCATGGCCTACGGTCACCGCCTGCCCCCCGAACAGGTGCGACAGGAACTGTGTGACGGCTGGCGCGTGTTGTTCGACCCGGAAGTACTCCATTGAGTCGGCGCCGGGGGACGATCGCCATTGCGTTGCTCGCCGTGCTGGTGGCGGCGCTGGGTGTTTATCTGTACCTCAAGGCGACCCCTTATCAGGTCGAAATCGACCACGGCCCTTCTCCCGAAGCCAGGGCCAACCCTTATCTGGCGGCGCAGCTGTTCCTGCGTCAGCACGGCCTGAGCGTCGATCACGCCAACAGCCTGGACATCCTGCCCAGCCTCGATCCGCATCGACACAGCCTGTTGTTGCTCGGGGACCGCTACAACATGACGCCACGGCAGATCGACCAGGTGATGAACTGGACCCGGGCCGGCGGGCGGCTGCTGTTCGTCGCCGAGTCGTTGTGGGATGAAAAACTCGGCCACAGCAATGACCTGCTGCTTGACCGGGTACAACTGCGCCAGTCCTTGAGCAAAGACCTCAAGGAGCCGCCACCGGATGTCGGTGACGATCCTTACCCACAACTGACCAAGCTCTATCTGGAAGACGAAGACGCCCCGGCCTATGCCGGTTTCGATACCGCCTTCCATCTCGAGGACCCGAAAAACCTCGCCCAGGCCTGGGCCAACAGCGCCAGGGCGACGCACATGATGCAACTCGATTACGGACTCGGCTCGATCATCGTGGTCACCGATGCCGACCTGTGGAAAACTCCAGCCATCGAACAGTACGACAACGCCTGGCTGCTCTGGTACCTGACCGCCGACACCCGCGTGACGCTGATCTTCAACACCGATCACGACAGCCTGCCGACCTTGCTGCTGCGTGACTTCCCCCAGGCGCTGGTCGCGTTGTTCGCCTTGATCGTCCTGGGTTTCTGGCACTTTGGCGTGCGTCAGGGGCCGTTGCTGGAGCCGGCACCGAAAGCACGCCGGCAACTGCAGGAGCACCTGCGCGCCAGTGCCGACTTTCTGTTGCGCCGCAACGGTCAAGCCGGCCTCCTGCAAGCCTTGCAGCAAGACATTCTGCGGCGTGTACGGCGTCGCCACCCCGGCTTTGAACAACTCCCCGTCGCCGAACAATGGTTGGTGCTCGCACGCCTGACCGGCCAACCGACACGCGCTATCAGCCAGGCCATGAGCCCGCGTCCGAACCAACGGCTTTCCAGCGTTGAATTCAGCCGTCAGGTCGCCCACCTGCAATCCCTGAGGAACGCCTTATGAGCTGACACCTTGCAAGCGTTGGATTCCCATTGTCTTGGAAGACAGCCCCTGACGGGCTTACGAAGTTATGGCGATTCAGTCTTGGTCCGTGGGAAATCAGTGCTCGCCATTACTCTTTCGTGAACATACGCCTCAAATTGTTCGGCTGGCAGTGGCGGGGAAAACAGGAATCCCTGGTAGGTCTGGCAGCCATGCTTGACCAGAAAGGTGCGCTGAGCTTCTGTCTCCACACCTTCTGCAATCACCGAAAGCCCCAATATCTGGCTCAGGCTCACAATCGCGCAGGCGATGGCGGCGTCGTTGGAATCAACCAGCACATCTCTGATGAAGGACTGGTCGATCTTGAGTTGATCCAGCGGAAGGCTCTTCAGGTATGACAGTGACGAGTAGCCGGTTCCGAAATCATCCAGCGAAAGGCCTATGCCGATCTCTTTCAACTCGATCATTTTGGCGACTGTACCTTCCATATCCTCGATCAGCAGGCCTTCGGTCAGCTCCAGTTTCAATTTCTTCGGATCGGCCCCCGTGAGTCTCAGTACTTGCAGTACCTCCTCGACGAAGTCCGGATGGTGAAACTGACGGGCGCTGACATTCACAGCCATACCCAGTCGGGCGGTTTCCGAATGCTTTGCCCAGGCAACCAGCTGAGTGCAGGCAGCCTGCAGCGCCCAACGGCCTAACGGCAGAATCAACCCCGTTTCCTCTGCCAATGGAATGAACTCGCCTGGAAACACGACTCCGCGCTCAGGGTTCTGCCATCTCATCAGTGCCTCTGCGCCAATGATACGGCCCTCACTATTCACTTGCGGCTGGTAATGAAGAAGGAATTCGTTGTCCTGCAAGCCTTGGCGCAAGTCTACTTCCAGCCTGGCGCGTGCCGTGGCAACCGCCTGCATTTCCGGATCGAAGAAGCGCATGGTATTGCGGCCCGCCGCCTTGGCGCGATACATCGCCAGGTCAGCGCGCTTCATAATATCGTCCACTGTGCTCAGCTGCCCCTGGAACAGCGCAATGCCGAGGCTGGGGGTGCTGTGGTGCTCATATCCATCCAACTGGTAGGAAATGTTCAGAGAGTTGAGAATCTTCTCGCCAATAGCCTTGGCCTGGATAGCTGCTTCTCGAGGATTCTCATTAAGGCCATCCAGCAGGACGACGAATTCGTCTCCGCCCAGGCGAGCCACGGTGTCGCTCTCACGTATGCAGCCGCAAAGGCGCAGAGCCACTTGCTGCAGCAACATGTCGCCTCTGTCATGCCCCAGCGTGTCGTTCAGTGCCTTGAAGTTATCCAGGTCAATCAGAATTATCGCGTACGTATGCAGGCTACGGGAGCTGCCCGCCAGCAGATGCTGTAACCGGTCCAACATGAGCCGCCTGTTGGCCAGCCCGGTCAACTGATCGTAGAAGGCCAAACGCTGGACCTCTTGCTCAGCGGTCTTACGGTGAGTGATGTCAGTATTGATCGACAGAATGGATTGCGGCTGACCATCATCGTCTCGCACCAGGGTTCGATGACTTTCGAGCGTGATAGTGCAGCCATCCCGGCGTCGAAGTGTCACTTCGTCCGCCCAGTCACCCGTTTCTATCAGGCTGTTAGTGGCCACATTGAAAGCGGCGCTACCCTGGTAGATCAACTCCTGTGCCGATTTGCCGAGTGCCTCTTCCTTTGACAGGCCGTAGAGACGCTCGGCACTTTTGTTCCAATACAGGATGCGGTTATCCATCCCGTGAACGACAATGGCGTCCTGGGCCTTGTCCAGCAGCGATGCTTGCTGGCGGGCCTGCTTCTCGCTTTCGCGCAGCACGGCCAGATAACCTTCCCTTTCAGCTGCTTGCGACTCCATTTCGCGCCTGATCTTGCCCCCGTAGATCATGGCCGCACTGACCATCAACAGCACGAACACCATGATCGCGTATTCGACCCGGCGCAGTTCTTCGACCGACTCAAGCTCCTCCTCCAGGAGCTTGCTTTGAATCAGGCCAACGCGATCCCGCACGGTACTGAGTGAGGCGAGCAACAGGGAAAACTTCCTGTCCATCGTTGCCATGCGTTTACCGGCATTATCCGACTGCCCCTCCCTGAAGTAGGAAAAGATCAGCAAGGCCTCGTTCACCATTTCGACCATCGCGGCATCAACTGCACCCACCTCATCCTTCAATGCAAGGGTAAAGGCTTGGATATCTGCACTGTGTTCAGCCTCATGGGCGATCCGTACCTCCAACTGTTTTTTGGCCATTGCCAAATGCTCGTTGAAGGCGCGCAAGGCTTCATTCATGTTCCGCGATTCGGCTTCAACATTATGTGTATCGAACACATTATTGCCCGGCGCATTGACTGTGGAAGCCAGGCTGCCCAGCGTTGAATAGCTCGACAGCTGTTGTACCCACGACTGGTTTGCCTTGATGGAGCGGTGATAGGTATCGACGATCAGGTGATTCAATAGCACGCTTAGCACAACAACCAGCACGTCGAATCCCGCAAGAAAAAAGTACATGCGGTGCCATTTGGTCGAGCGCGGCTTATTTGAGCTGGTGGGTATGGCTTGCTTTGCGGTGCTTTTATTCCTGAAAGAATCCATTTCCACAATCTCCAAACATAATCCTTCTAAACTGACCAATAGAAGCGGTATTCGGAAACCACCCTGCGCCTGCAAGTGCGGGGTTTACTCCATGTCTTCCCGAGTGTTGTTGCGGATTTGCGCCCCAGAACTGGATGCTTCACGCAGAATAATCGGGTGACATAGGGCACGTTGCGAGTCATTTCCGCGCAGCCTGCCGGACTGCCTGATCAGTTTCGACAACAGACAAAGCATAGCCACTAATTTGCAATTATTCTGTTCGCCGACTGCTCCAGTTCGGTAGCAGCCCTTGATGATCGGCAGCTTTCGGGCCAGAAGCTGACCTTCGATCGAGGCGGTAATGTCGGCAGTTGCACTACAGGCCGAACGGCGGGTCATTCAAATGAGATCGCGTGCCCTCTGACCGTCTTGGACTAACCTCCACCTCTGACGAATGCTCAAATGTGGGGTTGCCATGGGATTGCAATGAGGCAGATTGGCAGTCACTCACTCGTTCCACGCATAAAAAAATACGTGAACAACGTTGGATTAGGTAAGTGACTGATTTATGGAAGATAAAACCAATGCAACAGTTTGTAAGGCTCCGGAACCAATGAATGAACCGATCGAGCCCGATGCTGCGAGCCATGCCGCTCAGCAGCGTCAGCGTGCCGGCCATCTGGCCCAGGCCGTACGCAAAGAATTGCAAAAAGCCGTGATTGGCCAGGCCAGCGTGATTGACGACGTGCTGACCGCGCTGATCGCTGGCGGCCATGTATTGCTCGAAGGCGTGCCGGGGCTGGGCAAGACCCTGTTGGTACGCGCCCTCGCCCGTTGCTTCGGCGGTGAGTTCGCGCGCATCCAGTTCACCCCGGACCTGATGCCCAGCGACGTCACCGGGCACGCGGTGTATGACATGCAGACCGAGCAATTCAAACTGCGCAAGGGGCCGCTATTCACCAACCTGCTACTGGCCGACGAGATCAACCGCGCCCCGGCGAAAACCCAGGCGGCGCTGCTCGAGGCCATGCAGGAACGGCAAGTCACCCTCGAAGGCCAGCCATTGCCGATCGCGCAACCCTTCATGGTGCTCGCCACGCAGAACCCGATCGAACAGGAAGGCACTTACCCACTGCCGGAAGCCGAACTGGATCGCTTCATGCTCAAGGTGCGCATGGATTACCCGGACGCCGAGCAAGAGCTGGACATGGTCCGTCAGGTCAGCCGCTCGACCCGGGCCGACATGCTCGATGTCCAGCCGATGCGCACCTTGTTGCAGGCCCGGGATGTGCTGGCCCTGCAACGCATCGCCAGCGACCTGGCGCTGGACGATCAGGTGCTCGATTACGCCGTGCGCCTGGCCCGCTCCACCCGCAGTTGGCCCGGCCTGATCCTCGGCGCCGGCCCGCGCGCGTCCATCGCGCTGGTGCGGTGTGCCCGGGCCCGTGCGCTGCTGCGCGGCGGGGAGTTCGTGATTCCGGATGACATCAAGGGTT
This sequence comes from Pseudomonas sp. GW456-E7, assembly GCF_059424105.1. Classification (NCBI taxonomy): domain Bacteria; kingdom Pseudomonadati; phylum Pseudomonadota; class Gammaproteobacteria; order Pseudomonadales; family Pseudomonadaceae; genus Pseudomonas; species Pseudomonas sp. GW456-E7. The sequence continues at coordinate 66,859 of NZ_JBWKZB010000003.1, forward strand.
GCGCCCTGGCTGTGTTGCGTCATCGTGTGCGCATCGCGCCGGAACTGGACATCGAGGGGCTGGATGTCGATCAGGTGCTCCGGCAGATGCTCGACCAAGTACCGGCGCCGCGGCAGTGAAACCGTGCTGATACGAAAAGATCGCAGCCTTCGGCAGCTCCTGCAGGCGTACACGATCGATGTAGGAGCTTTCGCAGGCTGCGATCTTTCAGGTGCCCAATCATGAAACCCTCGCGCCTGCTATTGATCTGGTTAACCTCGCTACTGGCCATCGGCATCGTGCTCGGCAGTCTGCAGGCACTGGAGCTGGCGATGCCGGCGAGCGTCACGCAGATCAATTGGGGACTGCTCCTGGCATTGCTGGTCCTGGCCCTGCTCGATGCTTTTCGGCTGAAGCGACGACCCTCGCCCCGGCTGAGCCGTGAGATACCCGGCAGTCTGGCCCTCGGTCGCTGGAGCGATGTGCAACTGATCCTTGAGCACGACTTTTCACAACCGCTGAGCGTACAGATCTTCGACCATGTACCGTCGGGCCTGGACTTCGAACACCTGCCGCTGACCGTCCAATTGCAACCGGGCCAGCACAGCCGAATCGACTACCGGCTACGTCCGCTCAAACGCGGGCACTTCAGCTTTGAGCACTGCGAAATCAACCTGCCGAGCCCATTGGGTTTGTGGTCCGACAAACGCATTCTCGATGTCGCGGACAACACCCGCGTCTATCCCGACTTCTCCCGCCTCTATGGCGGCCAGTTACTGGCTGTGGATAACTGGCTCAGCCAGCTCGGCGTACGTCAACGCCAGCGTCGAGGCCTGGGTCTGGAGTTTCATCAGCTACGGGAATTTCGCGAAGGCGACAGCCTGCGTCAGATCGACTGGAAAGCCACCGCCCGCCAGCGCTCGCCCATTGCCCGGGAGTATCAGGACGAACGCGACCAGCAGATCATCTTCATGCTCGATTGCGGCCGGCACATGCGCAGCCAGGACGGCGAGCTGTCGCACTTCGACCATGCACTCAATGCCTGCTTGCTACTCAGCTACGTCGCGCTACGCCAGGGCGACGCGGTGGGCCTGAGCACCTTTGCCAGCGAGCAGCCGCGCTACCTCGCCCCGGTTAAGGGCACCAGTCATCTCAACACACTGCTCAATCGCGTCTATGACTTGAACAGCAGCCAACGCAGCGCCGACTACCAGGCCGCCGTAACGCAACTGCTGGCACGGCAAAAACGCCGGGCACTGGTGGTGCTGGTGACCAACTTGCGCGAAGAGGACGACGATGAATTGCTACCGGCGGTCAAGCGCCTGAGCCAGCAGCACCAGGTGCTGGTCGCGAGCCTGCGCGAGGACGTGCTCGACACCCTGCGTCAGTCACCGGTACAGACCTTGCCCGAGGCGCTGGCCTATTGCGGGACCGTGGACTACCTCAATGCACGCGCCGAACTCCATGATCGCTTGAACGCTCATGGAGTGCTGGTGATGGATGCGTTACCCGGCGAGTTGGGGGCGGCGTTGGTGACGCGGTATCTGGGCTGGAAAAGAGCTTGAGCCTGAGTGATTTCAAGCCGAAGCCGGCAACGACTGAAAACTGAAGTACTGCTTCAATGCCTTCACCAATTGCCCATACTCCGGCGGTGCCCGTTGCAGGCTGAAACCGGCGTCGTAATGTTGGGGGGTCGCGTCTTCGTGGCACCATAGGCAACAGGCCTGCAGGTCGATGATCCGCTGGCCGCCTTCGGTCGCTGGAATTTTGAGGCGCAGGTTGAAGTCCGCGCCGATCATCATCGGCAGGTGGCTGATCAGCATCAGGCCGTCTTCGGAGACATTGCCCAGGTAGCCGATGGGTTTGCCGGTGATACCGTTGAACACTTTCAAGAAATACGGCAGTTGATGCCGCTCGATTCGGCGGTCGGTGAACATGTGCGTTTTCGCTATGCAAGGCTCTTAAGCAGAGCCGCACTAATGCTTCGGAACGGGTGCGTATTGAATAGTGGCCCGCTCTCCCCGTTCCCGGTGCGCCAATCCTTACGGCGCTGAGTCCTGCTAATGCCGGTCACAGGTGTTGCCCCGGTTCAGAGGCAAGGCTCTAAAACCGGTTCCTTGGACTATAGCTCACCACCACCGGGGAGCCAGCGATGGAGTGCTCGCCTGCCATCAGAACTGCGTCGGTTTTACCGCCGCGGCACTGCGCAGCGGGTAGTGGCCCAGGCTCTGCAAGGTTTCCAGGCGGGCGCGGGCGCGGTAGGCGTATTCGCTTTGCGGATAGGAGGCAATAATGAACTGGTAGGTCTGGGCCGCGTCGATAAACATCTTCTGCCGCTCCAGGCACTGGCCGCGCATCATCGACACTTCCGGCCACACGTAAGGCCGCGCGCGGCTGTCGCGTTCGACCTTGGACAGTTCGAGCATCACCTGCTCGCAATTGCCCCGGTCATAGGCGCTGTAGGCATTGTTCAAGTGATGGTTCATTGCCCAACGGGTGCAGCCCGTGGCACTGAGGGCGCCGACGGCAAGGGCAGCAATGAGTACGAATCGCATGGGGATCTCCTGTCTTGAACGCTGTATCGACCCGTGGGCGGAAATCTTCAGGCTGCCTGGCGCAAAGTTGTCAGGTTCAATAAAGAAAGAAAAAAGTAGTGCATACGAACAATGACTACACCTTCGGAGCATAGTAGCCTCACTCAGCGCTTGAACTCAGGAGTCTTTGCATGTCCGTCCGTCGTACCAAAATCGTCGCCACCCTTGGCCCGGCCAGTAACTCGCCGGAAGTTCTCGAACAGCTGATTCTGGCTGGCCTGGACGTCGCCCGCCTGAACTTCTCCCACGGCACTCCCGACGAGCACAAGGCTCGCGCGAAGCTGGTGCGTGACCTCGCGGCCAAGCACGGCCGCTTCGTCGCCCTGCTGGGTGACCTGCAAGGCCCGAAAATCCGTATCGCCAAATTCGCCAACAAGAAGATCGAGCTGAAGATCGGTGATCAATTCACCTTCTCCACCAGCCATCCCCTGACCGAAGGCAACCAGCAAGTGGTCGGCATCGACTACCCGGACCTGGTCAAGGACTGCGGCGTGGGCGACGAGCTGCTGCTCGACGACGGTCGCGTGGTGATGCGCGTCGATACCGCCACGGCTACCGAACTGAACTGCACCGTGACCATCGGCGGCCCGCTGTCCGACCACAAAGGCATCAACCGTCGCGGTGGCGGCCTGACCGCTCCGGCCCTGACTGAAAAAGACAAGGCCGACATCAAGCTCGCTGCGGAAATGGAAGTCGACTACCTCGCGGTGTCCTTCCCGCGTGACGCCGCCGACATGGAATACGCCCGTCAACTGCGCGACGAAGCCGGCGGCACTGCCTGGCTGGTGGCGAAGATCGAACGCGCCGAAGCCGTGGCCGACGACGAAACCCTCGACGGCCTGATCAAGGCGTCCGACGCGGTGATGGTTGCCCGTGGTGACCTGGGTGTGGAAATCGGCGACGCCGAGCTGGTGGGCATCCAGAAGAAGATCATTCTGCACGCACGCCGCCACAACAAGGCGGTGATCGTCGCGACCCAGATGATGGAGTCGATGATCCAGAACCCGATGCCGACCCGCGCCGAAGTGTCCGACGTGGCCAACGCCGTGCTCGACTATACCGACGCCGTGATGCTCTCGGCCGAAAGTGCCGCCGGCCTGTACCCGCTGGAAGCCGTTCAGGCCATGGCGCGTATTTGTGTCGGTGCCGAAAAGCACCCGACCAGCAAGACCTCCAGCCACCGCATCGGCAAGGAGTTCGAGCGCTGCGACGAGAGCATTGCGCTGGCGACCATGTACACCGCCAACCACTTCCCGGGCGTGAAGGCGATCATCGCCCTGACCGAAAGTGGCTACACCCCGCTGATCATGTCGCGCATCCGTTCCTCGGTGCCGATCTACGCGTTCACCCCGCACCGCGAAGCCCAGGCTCGCGCGGCGATGTTCCGTGGCGTGTACACCATCCCGTTCGACCCCGCTTCGCTGGCGCCGAACGAAGTCAGCCAGAAGGCGATCGACGAGCTGGTCAAGCGCGGCGTAGTACAGAAAGGCGATTGGGTCATCCTGACCAAGGGCGACAGCTACCACACCACCGGCGGCACCAACGGCATGAAGATCCTGCACGTTGGCGACCCGATGGTCTGAGTGACTAACCGCTGAAAACAAAAGCCCCGGTATGTGAGTACCGGGGCTTTTTGTTGTCTGCTAACACTCATTGCATGGGCCCACAACTGTCAAACCTGACAGTTGTGCTCACTCCCTTGGACGACTCTAATCAAACCTCGTCCGGTCATTAATCTCCAGACTTTTATGTTTTCGCCTATTGAGCAATGAGCTGACGACTTCGCTGCATCTTCTCATTTAGACGAGTTCTGAAAAATGACTACTCTAGAAAATCCTCTCGCTGGAACGCTTGACCCCACCTTTAATGTTACTGGCATGTTAACCATCGACTATGGAGATCCTGAAATGGGAGGCATCTATATTCGACAGATTAAGGCCAAGGAAGAGGGACCGAATACAGGAATCTATTTTGCCGGGCTCTCCCGCCACTTTTTTAACGGCATCTCTATTGCTGTGGGCCGACTGCACTTTGACGGCACGCCTGACACATCCTTTGGACCGACAGCAAACGGTTTGGTCCAAGTCAAATTTCCGAAGGGCATTGACGCAAATGTCAGGTCTTTTGCCATTCAGTCTGATGGCAAAATACTCATTGAAGCGATTGGCACAGCGCAGCCCATGTCCTGTTTCGCTCGGTTCAAACCCGATGGGTCACTTGATTCGGATTTCGGCAAGGATGGCTTTGCAATCATACCGCTACAGGGTAATGGCAAAAAAAACCTGCCGCCTCCGGAGGATTCGGACACCGACCCCCGCCACAGCGCCGGCGGCCTGATGGGTCTGGAGTTATTGCCGGATGGAAAAATACTGGCGTGCCACTTTCACGGTGTAATCCTGCGTCTAACCAAAGACGGTGAACTGGACAAGAGTTTCAACGGAACAGGATTCCTCGAGGTCGTTCACCCTGACTACCCCACAAATGCAGCGTCGCTCAATGGAATTCTGAGGCGTGACGATGGAAACTATGTGGCAGCAGGCACTCTTAAGGGCGATCAAAACGACGCGATGTTTGTGTGCTGTGACACTAACGGGACCCTCGACACGTCATTTGGCTCAAATAAAAACGGTTTTGTCGTAATCAAAGGAACTCCGGAACCCCGGGGGCTAGGCATCGAGCGTCTGGCCAAACAAACCAATAAGCGGATACTCGGTATCGGTGCCGATTATGCGAATCCATATGAATCAGGGCTATTGATCAGCCTCGAATCCGATGGCAAGCCCAACATCGAGTTCAACCAGGGCAAACCTCTTTACACGCGTCTGGCTGACGAAAAGATGCGAACCCTTTGGTGGGGGGGCGACTCTGACTCTGAAAATGACAAGGTGGTGGTCGCGGGCGGGCTGGGTAGCTCCGCCTTTAATGACAATCTGATTGTCGTTGCGCGTTTCAACGCCAACGGAGAAATGGACACAACCTTTGGTAAAGAGCAAGGCTGGGTAAAAACGCGTTTACCAACGGAAGGAGGAGGCTATGCAACCAACATGACCTTGCAGAAGGACGGAAAAATCCTAGTTTGCGCTATACCGAGCACTGTAAACGGCATCGAACGCAAGGACCCGACGATCTTGCGCTATTTGTCCTAGTGTGTGGCAATGCCCCCCAGATGCACCATTGAGTCTGCAGCTGAAATATAAAAGCCCCGCCATGTGAATGGCGGGGCTTTTTCATACCTGGGATATAGAGCAAAAAAATATAAAAACCTGTCAGATTTGACAGTAGACAGCTTTTTCTACTCCTTACTTAATACAGTTGAACTTTAGTAAAACAAGATGATGACCAGTCTGCAACCTGCAGACATTTAATCAACTTGCTGACACTCAACAGCTTTTAACTAAAGGAATAGAAGAAATGAATACAAGTTCGTCACTCAAACCCGGTGCGTTCGACCCAACTTTTGGGCCAAATCACGATGGCGAGCTATTTCTGACTTATAGCGATTACGTGACAACGACCGGCCGATTGGTTTCGCAAGCCCCCAATGGGAAGATCTATATCGGAGGAACCAGCTGGACGCGTGAAAGCCCTTTACCTGAACATTTCAGTCTGACGCGAGTTTTAAGCGACGGCACACTCGATTCCGGGTTCGGTATTGCCGGTACTGCTCACATAAAACTCAAAATTCCTGATATCGAATCCTTGGGGACGACACCTATTCAACTGTTCTACATAACCCATGAAGGAGAGGACAAACTCCTCATCTCCGTAGGGAGGTACACCATGGGAGTCAATGCGCCCACAATGGCGGAGGCGTTGATCCGATTGAACGACAAGGGAGAGTTGGACAAGAACTTCGGCACCGATGGAATCCTGCTCATCCCCCGTCCTTTCAAAATCGAGGATTTTCAGCACTCAGCATTGGACGTGCTGCAGGTCGGCAGCTCTGCTTCCAGTCGTGCAGTGCATGCAACGGACGGCAAGATTTACATTATTTCCACAGGCAGTGATCCGGACTTTGGATTTGTAGGTGTCGTGATGTGTTTCGACTACGACGGAGTTCCTGACCATTCATTTAACAACTCCGGTTACGCATCGCTTTCCGAAGTACTCCGTGTCCGTAGCTCGTTCAACGACATCGTAGTGCATAATGGAAAAATCACCGTATGTGGCTGGGCTGGCAATAGCGCGGTACTGGCCAGACTCAATATCGATGGTAGTTTTGACAAAACTTTTGCGGAAGCCGGTTACAAGCTGTTGGACGGAGAAAGTTTTCAATTTACTTCCCTTGCAGTGCTAGCTGATGAACGAACCATCGCCACAGGTTTTGGTTTCACTCCACGTAAAGGTTTAATAGCCGCTTATACGGCCAGCGGTCTGATTGACCGGAGCTTTCACCAGGGCGCGCCCATTTACGAAAACTTTGATGCGTCCGATAACGTCATGTTTTTTGGGGTGGGTTCTCAAGACGAAAAGATCATTGTGTCAGGAAGATACATCATTGGTCAGACCCCGCACTTTGTTACCGCGCGATACCTCGGTAATGGCTGTCGTGATACGACTTTTGGGGATGAGGGCTGGGTTATTCACGAGTCCGATTTCGATCGAGCTCTCGCTCATGGGATGAATTTACAATCGGACGGAAAAATACTGGTAATCGGTAATGATTATGACGGTGTTTATAGCAGAACTGTCATCGTCAATCGGCTGCTGAACGGGGCCTGAAATTACGTCTTTTCATAAGGCAACCCGAGCAGTTGCCTTTAATTTACCTACTGAGAAACCCCGCCAACGCCGCCATCGCTTCCGGCGAACGTAGACGCTGGGTGAACAACACGCCCTCTTCTTCTATCACCTTGCGCAACACTTCCCGGTCCGGCGCTTTCATCAATTGTTTGCTGATGCGCACTGCCTCTTTTGGCAGCGATTCAAAGCGCATCGCCATCTCCTTCGCCTTGGCCAACGCCTCTTCGCCACTGCCCAAGGCCTCGGACGCAATCCCCCACGCCGCCGCTTGTTCACCATTGAAACCTTCACCCAACAGCAACAACTCCGCCGCTTTAGCCTGCCCGAGCAAGCGCGGCAGGATCAGGCTGGAACCAAACTCAGGGCACAAGCCGAGATTGACGAACGGCATGCGCAGGCGCGCATCGCGACTGACGTAGACCAGATCGCAATGCAGCAACATCGTCGTGCCGATGCCCACCGCCGCCCCGGCCACGGCGGCGATCACCGGTTTGCGGCATTCGAGCAGGTTGAGCATGAACTGGAACACCGGGCTGTCGAGGCTGGTCGGCGGTTGCTGGATGAAATCGGCGATGTCGTTGCCGGCGGTGAAGCATTCGGCAGAGCCGCTGATCAGTACGGCATTGATCCCGGGGTCGCTGTCGGCCTGTTTCAACGCCTCGGCCAGTTGGCTGTACATGGCGCGAGTCAGGGCGTTTTTCTTGTCAGGGCGATTCAGGCGCAGGGTCAACAGGCCGCGTTCGCGTTCAACTTGGATGGCTTCGGTCATGGCAGGTCTCAGCGGTGCGAGGTCAGAAGATTTCATTGTGGCGAGCGAGCTTGCTCGCGCCGGGCTGCGCAGCGGCCCAAAAAACCTGTGAGCGCTGCGCACTCAAGCGCGAGCAAGCTCGCTCGCCACAACAGCGGATTCAGCGCTCAACCACGGGGCAGGAACACATCGGCCAGCAGTTGATTGCGCGGCAATCCCGCCAGGTACAGGCGCCGGGCAAAGGCATCGACACTGTCGGGGGCTCCGCAGAGTAAGGCCAGGGTTTGCCGGGAAACAAGCCGCAGTTGCGCCAAAGCCGCTGGCAACTCGGCCGGGGTCCAGAATTCGACACTCAGGTTCGGACGGCTGGCGACCATGGCCTGCAGAGGCTTGGCCAGGTAGTGCTCATCGGCATCATGGGCCAGGTGGATGACACGGATGGCGCCCTGGTGATCCTGGCGCAGCGCTTCGCGCAACACACCAAACAGTGGCCCCAATCCGGTGCCGGCCGCCAGCAACCACAATGGCCGGTTATGCCAGTCCGGATCGTAATGCAAGGCACCGCCGCGCAATTCACCGAGACGAATCGGATCGCCGATGCGCAATTGCCGGGCGGCATCGCTGAATTCCCCGGGCTTGCGGCAATCGAGATGAAACTCCAGAAAACGGTCTTCCTGCGGCAGGCTGGCGAGGGAATACGGCCGCGCCACGTTGCCCGCCCACAACACCAGATGCTGGCCGGCGCTGTAACGCAACGGTCGCTGCGCGATCACCCGCAAGCGCAACACCGTGGTGCTCAGCCAATCGACGGCGGCGACCTCGGCCGGTTGACCATCGACCTGCGGGTCGAAAGCATGCACCTGCAAGTCCTCGACTACCTGGCACTGGCACGCCAGGCGCCAACCCTGTTCTCGCTGCTGCGCACTCAGGGCATCGGGGCGGCTGTCGCTCGGCAGGCCCCGCACACATTGCACCAGGCACGCATGGCAACTGCCGGCACGGCAACTGTAAGGCACCGGCACGCCGCTCTGATTCAGCGCATCGAGCAGATTGCTGCCCGCCGCTACCGACCAGTGGCGCTCGCCAACCCGCAGTTCAGGCATCGACGTTCTCCCACGCCGCCGCGCATCGGTTGCGCCCGTCACGCTTGGCACGATAGAGCGCCTGATCGGCCCGTTGCAGCGCGTCATCGAGGTCGCAGCCCAGTTCCAGCAGGGTCATGCCGGCGGACAGGCTGAGATTGCGCACATTCAGACCGATCAACTCGACATCGGTGAAGGCGATGCGCAGCCGTTCGCAGCACGAAGTCAGACTGTCGGCATCGCAGTCGGGCAGCAGCACCACGAACTCTTCGCCGCCGTAGCGGGCCAGTACATCGCTGTCGCGCAGGCACGCGGTGGCAACGCCGGCAAAGGCTTGCAGCACCTGATCGCCGGCGGCATGCCCGTGCAGATCGTTGATGCGTTTGAAATGATCGAGGTCGATCAGCGCCAGGCCATGTACGACACCGGCTTCCATGGCGTTCAACTCGCGGGAAGCCAGGCGCAGGAAATGCCGGCGATTGAACAGGCCCGTGAGCTCATCGGTGGCCACCAGGTCTTCGAGCTGGCGCATCATCCCGCGCAAGGTGTCCTGGTGCGCCTGCAAGGCAAAACGCCGCTGACGCATACGTTGTCGTGAAGCCTGGACGTAGCGGGCATACAACACCAGCCACACCAGCACGATGAACAGCACGCACACCTGCAACACCGCCATGGCCGGGTCGGGCAACTGGAAGTGGTAGCCCTCCCACAGGGTGATCGCGCTAAAGCTGAAGAACACCAGCAATGCGCATCGCACAAAGGACCGACGTGACAGATGGAACAGGCCGAATAGCAGGATAAGAACGTAAAACACCAGGAATGCACCCCGGGCTTCGTCCAGATGGGCGATCAGCCAGGTTTGCCAGCCAAGCCCCAACAACACTTGCGCCTCGGTCAGGCTGGGGTCGGCGAAACGCAGGTTGCAGCCGCTGTAGAACACCGCGAACAGGATGGCCTGGCTGGTCACCACCAGTGCGCTGCCGATGGCGACACTGGCCAGCGGCGCGTCGTAGTGACCGGTAAAAAACGCCAGCCACAGCAACAGCAATGCCAGGGAATAGGTGCCGGCCGCGAGGGCGAAACGTTTGAGCAACAGGCGCTGGATGGCGTTATGGGTCAATCGTTGACTCACCAAATGAAAGGAGACTGACAGAGCGTCCTACTCTACAGACCGTATGTCACTTTAGTGGCGTGGCCGATAAATGACCATTCAATTTTCGGGATGACCCGATTCCCCTGTAGGAGCTGCCGAAGGCTGCGATCTTTTGATCTTGATCTTAAAAGATCGCAGCCTTCGGCAGCTCCTACAGGGACCGGGTACGACAATGAGACCAAGGTTTGACCACCGGCGGGTGTTTACGGAACCGAGGCGCGGTATACTGCCGCGCCTTTTTAGCGTCGCGCCAGCATGCCCGGCGTGCCTTGAAAGGTGCTTGCAACCGACCGATGCACCCAAGCTGCAAGCACCTTATTGAATGTTCCCGTCTTTTAGAGGAGCGCGACTCATGACCGTGATCAAGCAAGACGACCTGATTCAGAGCGTTGCCGACGCCCTGCAGTTCATTTCCTACTACCACCCCGTGGATTTCATCCAGGCGATGCACGAAGCCTACCTGCGCGAAGAATCGCCAGCGGCCCGTGACTCCATGGCGCAGATCCTGATCAACTCGCGCATGTGCGCCACCGGCCACCGCCCGATCTGCCAGGACACCGGCATCGTCACCGTGTTTGTCCGTGTCGGCATGGACGTGCGCTGGGATGGCGCCACCATGGGCCTGGACGACATGATCAACGAAGGCGTGCGTCGCGCCTACAACCTGCCGGAAAACGTCCTGCGTGCTTCGATCCTCGCCGACCCGGCGGGCGCTCGCAAAAACACCAAGGACAACACCCCGGCCGTCATCCACTACTCCATCGTTCCGGGTAACACCGTGGAAGTGGACGTGGCGGCCAAGGGCGGTGGTTCCGAGAACAAGTCGAAGATGGCCATGCTCAACCCGTCCGACTCGATCGTCGACTGGGTGCTCAAGACCGTCCCGGAAATGGGCGCCGGCTGGTGCCCACCGGGCATGCTCGGCATCGGCATCGGCGGTACCGCCGAGAAAGCCGCCGTCATGGCCAAGGAAGTGTTGATGGAATCCATCGACATTCACGAGCTGAAAGCTCGCGGCCCGCAGAACCGCATCGAAGAAATGCGCCTGGAGCTGTTCGAGAAGGTCAACCAGCTGGGCATCGGCGCCCAGGGCCTCGGTGGCCTGACCACCGTGCTCGACGTGAAGATCATGGACTACCCGACCCACGCCGCCTCGCTGCCGGTGTGCATGATCCCGAACTGCGCCGCCACCCGTCACGCGCACTTCGTGCTCGACGGCTCCGGCCCGGCCTCGCTGGAAGCGCCTCCACTGGACGCCTACCCGGAAATCGTCTGGGAAGCCGGCCCGTCGGCCCGTCGCGTCAACCTCGACACCCTGACCCCGGAAGACGTACAGAGCTGGAAGCCGGGCGAAACCGTCCTGCTCAACGGCAAGATGCTCACCGGTCGCGACGCTGCGCACAAGCGCATGGTCGAGATGCTGAACAAGGGCGAAACCCTGCCGGTGGACCTCAAGGGTCGCTTCATCTACTACGTCGGCCCGGTCGATCCGGTCGGTGACGAAGTGGTTGGCCCGGCAGGCCCTACCACCGCCACGCGGATGGACAAGTTCACCCGTCAGATCCTCGAGCAGACTGGCCTGCTGGGCATGATCGGCAAATCCGAGCGCGGCCCGACCGCGATCGAAGCGATCAAGGACAGCAAGGCCGTGTACCTGATGGCCGTCGGCGGCGCCGCTTACCTGGTCGCCCAGGCGATCAAGAAGTCCAAGGTGTTGGCGTTTGCCGAACTGGGCATGGAAGCGATCTACGAGTTCGAGGTCAAGGACATGCCGGTGACCGTAGCGGTCGACAGCAAGGGTGAGTCCGTACACATCACAGGTCCTGCCATCTGGCAGAAAAAGATCAGTGAAAGCCTGGCGGTAGAAGTGCAATAAACGGCACCCGGCTCCGCTGAAAAAACCGGTTTGTCGGCAACGACAGACCGGTTTTTTTTTCGGCCGGATAACGGTACTCCGGCGAGAGAAGAGCGCCCTTCGCATGCTATGGTGCCTTCCCCCATTCTGGCCTGTTGTTCACTGCATGCTGACGACCTCCCGCCCCCTGCGCCTGGCGCTCTACACCCTGTTGATCATCGCCGGTGCCGCCATCGCCGCGACCCTGGCCATGCGCCACACCGTGCGCCAATCGATGGTCGAAGACGCCGCACGCGCCAATCAGCAACTGGCGCTCTATGCCACCTCGCTGCATACCCTGATCGAACGTTACCGCGCCCTGCCCGCCGTGCTGGCGCTGGACCCGGAGTTGCGCTCGGCGCTCAAGGGAGCGGTAAGCCCCGGGCAGCAGGATGCGTTGAACCGCAAACTGGAAAAAATCAACGGCGCCGCCGACTCCTCGACCCTGGAATTGCTCGATCGCACCGGCCTCGCCGTGGCGGCGAGCAACTGGCGTTTGCCCAGCAGTTATGTCGGCCATAACTACGGATTCCGTCCCTATTTCAACCAGACCCGCACCCAAGGCACCGGGCGTTTTTACGCGGTAGGCGTGACCAGCGGGATTCCCGGCTACTTCCTCTCCAGCGCGGTCAGCGATGACGACGGCCAATTCCTCGGCGCCATGGTGGTGAAACTGGAGTTTCCCGAACTGGAACGCGAGTGGCGCCAGGGCAGCGACACGCTGTTGGTCAGCGACGCGCGCGGGATCATCTTCATCGCCAACCAGCCGGGCTGGCGCTATCGTCTGCTCAAGCCGCTGAGCGACAGCGATCACGCCGAACTCAAGGCCACCCGCCAGTACGACAAGCAGCCCCTGACGCCACTGGAGTTTCAATCGTTGCGGCGTTTCGACGACAACAGTGACCTGACTCGGGTCGATGGCCCGGACGGCAAGGCGGATTACCTGTGGGAATCCCTGCCGCTGAGCGCCGAAGGCTGGACCCTGCATCTGCTGCGGCGTCCGCAAGTCGCCTTCGAAGACAGCCGCAATGCCGCCCTCGCTGCGGCCGGCTTGTGGCTGACCCTGGTGTTCCTGCTGCTGTTTCTCAATCAGCGCTGGCGCCTGGCCAAGCTGCGCCAGCGCAGTCGTGAAGAACTCGAACAACTGGTGGAAGAGCGCACCCGCGACCTGCGCACCGCCCAGGAAGGCCTGGTGCAGTCGGCCAAACTCGCGGCGCTGGGGCAGATGTCCGCCGCCCTGGCACACGAGATCAACCAGCCGCTCACCGCCCAGCGCATGCAGCTGGCGACCTTGCGCCTGCTGCTCGACCACGGCCGGGTCGACGACGCCTACAAGGCGCTCAAACCGGTGGATGAAATGCTCACGCGCATGGCGGCCCTCACCGGCCACCTGAAAACCTTCGCCCGCAAAAGCCCCAGCGGTTTGCGCGAACGCCTGGACCTGGCGGCGGTGGTGGACCAGTCGCTGCAACTGCTCGACACCCGGCTGCGCGACGAACAGGTCAGCACCGTGTTGCACCTGACCCGCCCGGCCTGGGTGCGCGGCGATGCGATTCGCCTGGAACAGGTGCTGATCAACCTGCTGCGCAACGCCCTCGATGCGATGCAGGACAAACCCTGCAAACGCCTGGAGATCCGCCTCGAAGCCGACGAACAATTGTGGCGCCTGAGCGTGATCGACAACGGTGGCGGTATCGCCGAAGAGAACCTGCCCAAAGTCTTCGATCCGTTCTTCACCACCAAACCGGTGGGCGATGGCCTGGGGATCGGTTTGGCCGTATCGTTTGCCATCATCCACGAATCCGGCGGGCGCCTGACTGCCGACAATCATGACAAAGGTGCCGTGTTTACCGTGACCTTGCCCATCGACCAGGAGGTGCATGAAGCATGCTGAACTCAGTGATGGTGGTCGACGACGAAAGCAGCATCCGCAGTGCCGTCGAGCAATGGTTGAGCCTGTCGGGTTTCGAGGTGCAGTTGTTCAGCCGCGCCGATGAATGCCTGGCGCAATTGCCCAGGCACTTTGCCGGGGTGATTCTCAGCGATGTGCGCATGCCCGGCATGACCGGCCTGGAACTGTTGGCCGAGGTGCAACGCCGGGACGCCGATTTGCCGGTGATCCTGTTGACCGGCCATGGCGACGTACCGATGGCCGTCGAGGCCATGCGCGACGGCGCCTACGATTTCCTCGAAAAGCCCTTCAGCCCGGAAACCCTGCTCGGCAGCCTGCGCCGCGCCCTCGACAAGCGCCGGCTGGTGCTGGAAAACCGCGCGCTGCACGAGCAGGCGGACAACCGCGCCAAACTCGATGCCACGCTGCTCGGCGTGTCCCGGGGCCTGCAAACCCTGCGCCAGCAGGTGCTGGACCTGGCAACCCTGCCGGTGAACGTGCTGATTCGCGGGGAAACCGGTAGCGGCAAGGAACTGGTCGCACGCTGCCTGCATGACTTCGGGCCGCGAGCCGACAAGCCCTTTGTCGCACTCAATTGCGCGGCCATCCCCGAGCAGCTGTTCGAGGCCGAACTGTTCGGTCACGAGAGCGGTGCGTTCACCGGGGCGTCCGGCAAGCGCATCGGCAAACTCGAATACGCCGACGGCGGCACGCTGTTTCTCGATGAAATCGAAAGCATGCCGCTGGCGCAACAGGTGAAATTGCTGCGGGTGTTGCAAGAGCAAAAGCTTGAGCGACTGGGTTCGAACCAGAGCATTCGCGTGGATTTGCGCATCATTGCCGCGACCAAACCGGACCTGCTCGACGAAGCGCGGGCCGGACGTTTTCGCGAAGACCTGGCCTATCGCTTGAACGTCGCAGAACTTCGCCTGCCGCCCTTGCGCGAGCGCCGTGAAGACATCCCGTTGCTGTTCGAATCCTTCGCGCAAAACGCTGCCGAACGGCTGGGACGTAAATTTCCACCGCTGAGCGGTGCGCAGTTGAGTCACCTGCTGAGTCACGACTGGCCGGGCAATGTGCGCGAACTGGCGAACGTCGCCGAGCGTCAGGTGTTGGGGCTTGGCGAGCCTGTACCGGCAGGGATCGAGCCCGGTCAGTCACTGGCGGCGCAGCAGGAAGCCTTTGAAGCACAGTGCCTGCGCGCGGCGTTGACCCGGCACAAGGGCGATGTGAAAGCGGTGCTCGAAGAACTGCAACTGCCACGCCGGACCTTCAATGAAAAGATGCAGCGGCATGGGTTGAGCCGGGAGATGTTCCTGTAGCGTCTGAACAGGCCCTTTCGCGAGCAGGCTCGCTCCCACATTGGTGTTGCGTACACCGATCCCTTGTGGGAGCGAGCCTGCTCGCGAAGAGGCCGGCACAAACACAGCAACTCTTGCGGGCAGATGAGCAACTTTCCGCTCACCACCACCCGCAGATAAGCGGATTTCCGCTCACCAAAACACCACCACCCCTCTAAACCGGCCCTCTCCCCCTTGGCACAGCTCCTGCTATAGCCCCTGCAGGCTGCGTTTAACCGCGCTCCACAAAAACAATTAAATGAAGGATCCTTCAATGGATAACTCCAACTCCCTGCCGCTTGGGTCGGCTGCCGTGCCGGCCAAAGAAAGAACTACGTCCAGCCGCATCAAATCGATCTTCAGCGGTTCCGTCGGCAACATGGTCGAGTGGTACGACTGGTACGTCTACGCCGCCTTCTCCCTGTACTTCGCCAAGACATTCTTCCCCAAAGGCGACACCACCGCCCAACTGCTCAACACCGCCGCGATCTTCGCCGTGGGCTTCCTGATGCGTCCGATCGGTGGTTGGCTGATGGGGCTGTATGCCGACAAGGTCGGGCGCAAAAAGGCCCTGATGGCCTCGGTGTACCTGATGTGCTTCGGTTCGCTGCTGATCGCCCTGAGCCCGAGTTATGAAGTCATCGGCATCGGTGCGCCGATCCTGCTGGTGTTCGCGCGCTTGCTGCAAGGCCTGTCGGTGGGTGGCGAATACGGCACCTCCGCCACTTACCTCAGCGAGATGGCGACCAAGGAACGTCGCGGCTTCTACTCCAGCTTCCAGTACGTGACCCTGATCTCCGGCCAGCTCATCGCCCTGGCGGTGTTGATCGTGCTGCAACAACTGCTGACCACCGAAGAGCTGTACGCCTGGGGCTGGCGCATCCCGTTCGCCATTGGCGCGCTGTGTGCCGTGGTGGCGTTGTACCTGCGTCGCGGCATGGAAGAGACCGAGTCCTTCACCAAGAAAGAAAAAGCCAAGGAAAGCGCGATGCGCACCTTGATGCGTCACCCCAAGGAACTGATGACCGTGGTCGGCCTGACCATGGGCGGTACCCTGGCGTTCTACACCTACACCACCTACATGCAGAAATACCTGGTGAACACTGTCGGCATGAGCATTTCCGACTCCACCACCATTTCCGCCGCCACGCTGTTCCTGTTCATGTGCCTGCAACCGATCGTCGGCGGGCTCTCGGATAAAATCGGACGCCGGCCGATCCTGATTGCCTTCGGCATCCTGGGCACCCTGTTCACCGTGCCGATCCTCACCACCCTGCACACCATCACGACCTGGTGGGGCGCGTTCTTCCTGATCATGGCGGCGCTGATCATCGTCAGCGGCTACACCTCGATCAACGCCGTGGTGAAAGCCGAACTGTTCCCGACCGAAATCCGCGCCCTGGGCGTGGGCCTGCCGTACGCACTGACCGTCTCGATCTTCGGCGGCACCGCTGAATACATCGCGCTGTGGTTCAAGAGCATCGGCATGGAAACGGGTTACTACTGGTACGTGACCGCCTGTATTGCCGTGTCGTTGCTGGTGTACATCACCATGAAAGACACCCGCAAACATTCGCGGATCGTCACCGACTGATCGCCGACCGGCGCTCACTGCAACGGTGAGCGCCAGGCCCTTCGCGAACGGGTTCGCGAAGGGCACCATTCGTCTCCCCCTCCACCCGGATAATCATCGGTTAATGCACCGGCAGCAGCCTGCAGCTGAGTGCATCCAGATCGACAGGACGCACGTATATCCGTTACAGGCCTCGAAGGAGTGCCTGAACGTACCCATAGCGAACGTACCTGGAGTACCTGTCATGAAAACCCGATTGATCCTTGCCCTGACCCTTTCCGTGCTGGCTGCCAATGCCTTTGCAGCCGACGGCTACGACAAGACCGGTTCGGCCTCCTACGGCTCTGGCACCAGCGCGGCCATCGAACGCAGCCACTCTGACGCCTATGCCTCTGACGGTTTCGACAAAACCGGCAGCGCAGAAGCTATCGGCTGAATGTGGAGGGAAATTCACAGCCCGGCTTCGGCCGGGCCTGGTCAATGTTGGGGGAACACAAAGTCTGGCAATCACTTAAAACCTGTGGGAGCGAGCTTGCTCGCGATGACTGACATTCAGTCAACATCTATGCTGAATATCGGTCCGCAATCGCGAGCAAGCCCGCTCCCACAGAGCGATCTAATCATTCCAGGTACCGAATCCGACTGGAAATCTGCGGCGCGTGCTTGCACCATGCACGTCTCCCCGCAAGCTCTGGAAATCCCACCTGATGCCCGACGATATCCACTTCTACGAACCCGCCAACGGCCACGGCCTGCCCCACGATCCGTTCAACGCCATCGTCGGCCCGCGTCCCATCGGCTGGATCTCTTCACAGGATGCCGAGGGCCGCTTGAACCTCGCGCCCTACAGCTTCTTCAACGCCTTCAACTACATCCCGCCGATCATTGGTTTTTCCAGCGTCGGACGCAAAGACAGCCTGAACAACATCGAACAGACCGGCGAATTCGCCTGGAACCTGGCCACCCGTCCGCTGGCCGAGCAGATGAACCAGAGCAGCGCCATGGTCAGGCCTGAGGTCAACGAATTCGAACTGGCCGGCCTGACGACCGTTGCCTCGAAGGTCATTCAGGTACCACGGGTGGCCGAAAGCCCGGTGTCCTTCGAGTGCAAGGTCACGCAGATCATTCAGTTGCAGCGGGCGGACGGCAATGTGGTGCCGAGCTGGCTGATCCTCGGCGAAGTGGTCGCCGTGCATATCGCCAAATGGCTGTTGAAGGATGGGGTATACGACACCGCCGCGGCAGAACCGATTCTGCGCGGCGGCGGGCCGGCGGATTACTTCCAGCTGGGGCCTGAGGCGTTGTTCAAGATGTACCGCCCGGGGGCGGTGAAGTGATCACCAGAGCAGGTCGGTGTTTTCCTTGACGTCCTTGAGGCGGGTCAGCTCCCTGGCGGCCGCATCATCGGCCTCGTGGGCAGTCTTGAAGGTCTGGCCTTCCAGCACTTTGTGAAACCGCGGGGCGCCGGCACCACCCAGCGCCTTGACGGCGATAGCGGCGTGATAACCCCCCTCGCCCGGTACTACAGCGGAAACAGCTTCGAAGTGATCAAAGGCTTTACGTGCCATGTCGCGAATCCTGGCTGGTTGAGAATGCCGTCATTAAACCCTCAACCGGCCAGTTTGTGTACCGTCAGTCCGGACTGACCGAGGGCCTGCGCCGCCGACACCTCCTTGAACGTGTGGAAATCCAGACTGTTGACCACCAGTTCCTGCACCAGCTCGGCAAAAATCTCCATCGCCGGCGTGCTGAAGTAGGCGGTCATGGCCTGTTGATCGCTCCAGAAACCGGACACCAGCCACAGTTCCGGATCGCACTGCGAATGCTGCAAGGCAAAGTTCAGGCAGCCTGGCGCTGCGCGGGACGGTTCGATCAGGGCGCTGAGACGCACACCGAGTTCCGCCGAGCGCCCGGTGCGCGCCCGAACGAAGGCCATATGACTGACGGGGATCTGCTTGGACATGTTCAACCCTCCCGGGGAGTCGCGTGGCAGCCGTGGGACGGGCTGCGACAGGATCAAAGGTTAAGGGCCACGGCCCGGGTGCCGTTAGTCGATTCCTGCCGGCGCATTGCACGATCCTGCGAAACTTCCTGCAGGAGCTGCCGAAGGCTGCGATCTTTTGATCTTGAAAACAAAATCAAAAGATCGCAGCCTTCGGCAGCTCCTACAGGGGTTGGTGGGTGGCAGGCACTGGCGTCATGCACTGGCATGGAAGTCACCCCAGGCAGAATCAGGCAAGCATCCGGCAGGATGTGTCTACCGCTGCCACTTGCACAAACATATGCTCTGCTCCATTCCCTCCATGCCTGCCGAGGATGCCGCGCATGACGTCGCTCGATCACTTTCAAGCCCCGCTGGACACCGACATGGAAAAGCAGCGCGCGGAACTGGCGGCGATCATCCGCCGTAACACCGCCGAAGATGGCAGTTATGCCACGGCCATCGGCTCGCTGTTCATGTCCCGCCACAGCCAGTCCCACGAGTTTGCCCCGGTGCTCGCGCAACCGGCACTGTGCATCATGGCCCAGGGGCGCAAGGAAGTTCAGTTGGCCAACGAGTACTTCAACTACGACCCGTTGAACTACCTGGTGGTCTCGGTCTCGATGCCGCTCAGCGGACGGGTGGTGGATGTCTCGGCCGAGGAACCGATCCTGGCCCTGCGCCTGGACATCGATCCGGCGGAAATCACCGCACTGATCGCCGACGCCGGCCCCCTCGGCGTGCCCACCCGGCCGACCGGGCGCGGGCTGTATGTCGAGCGGCTCGACACGGCCATGCTGGATGCCGTGCTGCGCCTGGCACGGCTACTGGACACGCCGAAAGACATCGCCATGCTCGCGCCGCTGATTCGCCGGGAGATTCTCTATCGCCTGTTGCGCAGCAAACAGGGGCATCGACTGTACGAAATCGCCATCGCCAACAGTCAGAGCCATCGCGTCAGCCAGGCGATCAAATGGCTCAATGGCCATTTCGAACAGCCGTTGCGCATTGATGATCTGGCGAAGGAAGTGAACCTGAGCGTGTCGACCCTGCATCACCGCTTCAAGGCGATGACGGCGATGAGTCCGTTGCAGTATCAGAAGCAGTTGCGCCTGCAGGAAGCACGGCGGTTGATGCTGGCCGAAGGGCTGGAAGCTTCGGCGGCGGGGTTTCGCGTCGGGTATGAAAGCCCTTCGCAGTTCAGCCGGGAGTACAGCCGGTTGTTCGGGGCGCCGCCGTTGCGGGATCTGGCGCGGTTGCGGCTATCTGTTTGAGCTTGTTTCTTTGCAAGCAGTACCGGCCTCATCGCGAGCAAGCTCGCTCCCACAGGGTCCAGCGTACACCGTCCAATGTGGGAGCGAGCTTGCTCGCGATGAGGCCAGTACAAACAGCATCAAACCTGGATCAGGCCCCAAGTACCCGGCAAGCCTCCGCCGGCAAGGTCACCGACACCGGATGACCGACGCTCAGGCCAAAGCCCTGGCATGGCGTGCTCAGCGCGGTAAACGACACCCCGGAACACTCGACCGTGGTCTCGATGGTCGCGCCGATATCGCGCACGAAGGTCACCTTGCCCAGCAAGCGGTTGCCCGCCGTCGCCTGTGGCGCCGACAGTTGCAGGTCTTCCGGACGAATCAGCATCTTCACCTTTTCCCCTGCCGCAACGCTCGTGCAGATCGGCACTTGCAGCGCATCGCCACCTGGCAGGCTGACCTTGCCGTTGCCCAGCGCCGTGGCCGGGAAGATGTTGCCCGAGCCGATGAAGTCCGCGACGAACTCGTTGGCCGGGTGCCGGTAGATTTCAATCGGCGTGCCGACCTGCTGCACCCGGTGTTCACCCAGCACGACCACGATATCGGCCATGGTCATGGCTTCACGCTGGTCGTGGGTCACCATGATGGTGGTGATGTTCAGGCGCTGTTGCAGTTGACGGATTTCCACCTGCATCGATTCGCGCAGCTTGGCGTCCAGCGCCGACAACGGTTCGTCGAGCAGGAGGATTTTCGGGTGGTTGGCAATCGCCCGGGCTATCGCCACACGCTGGCGTTGCCCGCCAGAGAGCTTGGCCACCGGACGATCAATCATTTGCTGCAACTGGATCAGCTCCAGTAACTCCACCACCCGCGCCTGCTGGTCAGCCTTGTTGACCCCGCGCAGTTTCAGCGGATAGGCAATGTTTTCACCCACGGTCATGTGTGGGAACAGCGCCAGGGACTGGAACACCATGCCGAAGTTGCGCAGGTGCGCCGGGGTGTGGCCGATGTCTTCACCGTCCAGGCGGATCTCGCCGCCGGTCAGGGTTTCAAGGCCGGCAATCATGCGCAGCAGCGTGGTTTTGCCACAGCCCGAAGGGCCGAGGAAACACACCAGTTTGCCCTCGGGCAAATGCAGGTTCACATCGGTTACCGCGCAGGCCGAGCCGTAATGTTTCTCGACGTTTTCCAGAATCAGACCAGACATTTGAAGTACCTCAAGAAATCAGAACGAAACGCCGCCTTCACCAACCAGCTTCTCCAGCGCCCAGATCAGGACGAAGTCGATCAGCACGATCAGCACGGCAAACGAAAATACGGTTGGGTCGAGCGAAGACACGGTGCGGCTGTACATCCAGATCGGCACGGTCATCACATCGATGGTGTAGAGGAAGTAAGTCACGGTGAACTCGTTGAACGAGACGATGAACGCCAGCAGCATGCCCGCCAGGATTCCCGACTTCATCAACGGCACCACCACATCGACAATCGCCCGCAGCGGTGAAGCACCGAGCATCTGCGCGGCCTCCTCGACTTCGCTGCCGATGGAGAGCATCGCCGCCGTGCAGTTCTTCACCACGAACGGCAGTGCCAGGATCACGTGGGCAATCACCAGGCGCGAGGTCGTCATGTGGAACGGCAGGCTGTCGAACACCAGCAGCAACGCCAGACCCAACACCACCATCGGGAACACCAGCGGCAACGACATCAGTTGCAGGGCCACGGCCTTGCCGCGGAACTCGCAACGGGTCAGCGCGTAGGCCGCCGGCACTGCGATGATCGTGGCGAAAATCATGGTCAGGCACGACACCAGCAGGCTGGTGCTCATGGCCTGGCCGAGGCTCAGGACATCGCTGGCGTCCGGCGACACGAAGGTGTGCCAGGCGGCCTTGTACCATTGCAGGCTGTAGCTGCTCGGCGGGAAGTCGAGGTTCGACGCGCCGCTGAACGACATCACGATCATGGTCAGGATCGGCAGCACCGCCAACAGCAGGATGAAGCCGGAGAGGATGCCGGCGAACTTGCCGGTCTCGCCAGGCAACAGCCCATAGCGCTTCTTGGTCAGGGTACTCATTGGGAAGCCTCCAGCATGCGGCGACGACGGCCAGTGATGTATTCGGACAGGGTCATGATCGCGAGTGTGGTGACGATCAGCACCACGCCGGCAGCGGATGCGGCAGGCCAGTTCATCAGCGGGGCGATCTGGTCATGCACCATCACCGCCAGCATCGGTACGCGCCGGCCACCGAGCAGCAAGGGCACCACGAAACTGCTGGCGTTGTAGGCGAACACCAGGGTCGCACCGGTAATGATCCCCGGCAGACTCATCGGCAAGACCACCTGGCGGAACACCTGGAAGCGACTGGCGCCGAGGGTGGCGGCGGCTTCTTCGTAGCTGCGCGCGACGCCGCGCATGGCGCTGGCGATCGGCAACACGGCCAGCGGGAAGGCGGTTTGCACCAGGCCCATCAACACGCCGTTCTGGTTGTACAACAGCATGATCGGGCGCTTGATCAGGCCCAGGCCCATCAAGGCCTGGTTGAGCATGCCGCCTGGACCGAGGATCACCAGCCAGCCGTAGCTTTGCAGCAGCAGGTTGACCAGCAACGGCAGCAACACCGCCGCCAGGAAGATCCGTCGCACGAACGGCGAGGTCAGGCGCGACATGGTGTAGGCCACCGGGATCGCCAGAATCACTGCGATCACCGCACTGATCAGCGCCAGGCGCAGGGTCAGCATCAGGGATTTGAGGTAATAGGGTTCCAGCAACTGGGCGTAGCTGGCCAGGCTGAACCCGGACCATTCCGCGCCTTTGGTGCCCACGCTCATGCGCAGTACCAAGAGGCTCGCGGCAATCAGTACGCCAAGAAACAGCATCGACGGCGTGAGGAAAAACCAGGCGCGCGTCGTTGGCGAAACACCCCGAGCGGCGCGCACGGGGGCGGCACTCACCGGATGGGTCAGAGGTTGGTGTTCCATAGCAAAGGGTCTCGTCAATGGAAGATCAAGCGCAGGAATGCGGGTGTGGTAACCGGTCCCTGTAGGAGCTGCCGAAGGCTGCGATCTTTTGATTTTCAAAGATCAAGATCAAAAGATCGCAGCCTTCGGCAGCTCCTACAGGGGTATCCGGTCAACCTTCAGACCTGTGCCGCGATGAGGTTCGAAGAACCTCCCCGCTATTCAGATCAGGAAGAAAAGATTTCCGTGTAACGACGAATCCATTGGTCATGCACAGTCGCCAGGAAGGCGTTGTCGTGCATGATCGCCTTCTCGGCAATCTGCTCCGGCGTGAGGATGTACGGGCTCTTGCGCGCTTCGGCGGAGATGATCGCCTTGGCGTTGACCGGGCCGTTGTAGATGTCTTCAGCCATCTTGCCCTGCACCAATGGGTCCAGGGAGTGGTTGATGAAGGCATAGGCCATGTCGGTATCGCCCGGACGGTTCTTCGGCATCACCGAGAGCATCAGGTCGGTGTAGAAACCTTCCTTCATGCCAAAGGTCGCGCCCAGACCGTAGTTCGGATCGCGGATCTGTTTCGGGAAGAACGCCGGTGCGTACAGGCCGCCCATGTCCAGGGAACCGGTGCGGAACAGTTCGGCGATCTGGTTCGGGTTTTCACCCAGGGTCACCACACGATCTTTCAGCTCGGCGAGTTTCTTGAAGCCAGGTTCGATGTTGTGCTCGTCACCACCGGCCAGTTTGGCGGCGATGATGATCAGGTCCATGGCCTCGGTCCAGTTCGGCGGCGGCAGGAAGATGTTCGGCGCCGCGTCGGCATCCCACAGGGAGGCGTAGCTGGTCGGGGCTTCTTTCTGGGTGCGGGTGCTGTAGACCAGGCTGTTGCACCACAGCAGGTAACCGATACCGTGGCCATTGGCGCCGGTGCGGTATTTCTCCGGGACATCGACCAGGTTGGGAATGCGGTTGAGGTCGGGTTTTTCCAGCAGGTTGGCGGCGGCCAGACCTTCGGCGCCAACGCCTGCCAGGGTGATGATGTCGTACTGCGGACGATCACCGCCGGCCTTGAGTTTGGCGACCATTTCCGAGGTACTGCCGGTGCGGTCAGCGATGACCTTGCAGCCGTACTTGTCTTCGAACGTCGCGGCGATATTGCGCAGTGCAGCCAGGCCTGTGTCATCGGACCAGGTCAGCAAACGCAGGGTCTTGCCGGCAAAACGTGTGTCGCTGGCATTGGCCTTGATGAACGGCATGCTCATGGCTGCCGCTGCAACCGAGGCTACGCCCACGGTCTTGATAAATTGACGTCTGTTCAGATCATGCTCGCCCATTACGGACTCCCTTTGTTTTTGTAGGTATAAGGCAGGTCGAAACTGTTGCATCCGCGCGACCGGATCAGCGTTAGCCCTCGTATTTTCGGGGCTTGGCTGAGCCAGCGAGTTCATCCTGAGGTTGTGTAAAACAGCTGACTATCGATAAAAACTCATTGAAGCCATGACGCCAGTGCATGCCTTCTTTCGGGGCATGCGGATAGGTTTCCTGTAGGAGCGAGCCTGCTCGCGATGGACGCAAGGGCACCGCGCTCATTCAGGTACCCCGCGTTATCGTTGACGTCCATCGCGAGCAGGCTCGCTCCTACAGAGATCGGCGTCAGACAGCCCGGATCACGTGTTTGATTTCCTGGAAAGCCTGCAAGCCCCAGGGCCCCAATTCGCGGCCGATGCTGCTCTGCTTGTAGCCGCCCCAGGCGGTCTGCGGGAAGATCACCTGCGGTGCGTTGATCCACACAAGCCCTGCCTGCAAAGCATTGGCGACGCGGTCGGCAGCCTCGGCATTACGCGTGACCACACTGGCGACCAGGCCGAACTGGCTGTCGTTGGCCAGGGCAATCGCCTCGGCTTCAGAGGCGAAACTGCGCACGCAGATCACCGGGCCGAAAATCTCTTCACACCACAGCGCACTGTCGAGGGGCACTTCGGTGAAAACCGTCGGCTGCAAAAAATATCCGCGCGGCAGGTCCGCCGGGCGATTGCCACCGCAAACCAGTTTGGCGCCGGCGCTCAAACCACGATCGATGTGGCCCAGTACACGCTGGTATTGCGCCTGATTGACCAGCGCACCCATTTCCACGTTGGGGTCGAACGGGTCGGCCACACGAATCGCTTCGGCACGGGCCTTCACGCGGCTGAGGAATTCATCGGCCAGCTCATCGGCGACCAGCACGCGGCTGGTGGCGGAGCACATCTGCCCGGCGTTGAAGAAACCACCGCCGCAAGCCACTTCCACTGCCAGGTCGAGGTCGGCATCGGCCAGCACCAGCAGCGATGATTTGCCGCCCAGTTCCAGGCTCACGCCTTTGACGGTTTCCGCCGCCCGCTGCATGACTTGCACGCCAACGGCGTTGCTGCCAGTGAAGGAAATTTTCGCGATCCGCGGATCCGCCGATAATGGCGCGCCAACGGCCAGGCCGGTGCCACACACCAGGTTGAACACGCCCGCCGGCAAGCCGGCTTCAGCAATGATCGTTGCCAGTTCCAGCTCCGGCAGCGGCGTGACTTCCGAAGGCTTGAGCACCACGCAGCAACCGGCGGCCAGGGCCGGGGCGAGTTTCCACGCGGTGGTGACCATCGGGAAGTTCCACGGAACGATCAGGCCGACCACACCGCACGGCTCACGGCGCAGGCGAGCGCTGAAATCGTCGCTCGGCAGTTCGATGGCGCTGTCCTGTTTCGCGTCCAGCCCTTCGGCCAGACCGGCGTAATACTCGAACGTGGCGATTACGTCATCGACGTCGATCGCGGCTTCGAATTGCGGCTTGCCGTTGTTGCTCGACTGCAAGTGCATCAGTTTTTCACGGCTGGCCTGCACGCCCGCGGCGATTTTGCGCAGGATGGCAGCGCGTTCGGCACCGGTGGTTTTCGACCAGCCGGCGAACGCCTGGGTCGCCGCGCTCACCGCTTGATCAACTGCACGCTCATCGCCGCCATTGACCGTGGTCAACAGGGCTTCGGTCGCCGGGTTGATCACCCGCAGGTGTTCATTACCGGCCGACCATTGGCCGTTGATGTACAGGCCATCCAGGGTAGTCGGGAACGTCATTTCGACACCGCCTTCATCCATTCGGCCTGGTCGATTTCAATCAGGGTCGGGCCCTGGCGATCGTGAGCCACACGCAATGCGCCGCGCAATTGCTCGACACTGCTGACGGCTTCGGCCGCGCAACCCAAGGCCTTGGCCACACCGATGAAGTCCGGGGTGTAGATGTCCACGCCGACCGGCTCGATGGCACGGTTGACCATGTATTTCTTGATCTCTTCGTAACCCTGGTTATTCCACAGCAGCACGATGACCGGGGTACGCGCTTCGACGGCACTGGCCAGTTCCGGCAGGGTGAACTGCAGGCCGCCGTCACCGATCAGGCACACCACTGGCGGGCGAGCACCGTTTTCAGCGCTGCCGCCGAGCCAGGCGCCAATCGCCGCCGGCAAGGCGTAACCGAGGGTGCCGTAACCGGTGGACGAGTTGAACCAGCGACGCGGGCGCTCCGGGTTGAACGTCAGGTTGCCGGTGTATACCGGTTGGGTCGAATCACCGACGAACACCGCGTCCGGCAGCTCGTGCAGGACGGTTTCGAGGAAACGGGTCTGGGCCAGGGTCGGCGCGTCCCAGGTCACGGCCAGGTCTTCACGCAGACGAGCGGCCCGTACCTGGCCCCAATCGTTGCGGCGTTCGGCCAGGGATTTGTGCGACAAGGCGCTGAGCAAGGCCTGGGCAGCGTTGCGCGAGTCGGCCACCAATGCCACGTGCGGCGGGTAGTTGCGCACGGTCTGGTCCGGGTCGATGTCCACGCGCAGCAACTTGCCAGGAATCTCGAAGCCACCGGCGAAGGTCACGTCGTAGTCGGTCTCGGCCAGTTCGGTGCCTATGGCCAGGACCACGTCGGCCTCGGCGACCAGCGCACGGGTGGCGACCAGGCTCTGGGTCGAGCCGATCAGCAGCGGGTGGCCGGAGGCAAGCATGCCCTTGGCATTGATGGTCAGGGCGACCGGTGCGTCCAGCAGTTCGGCCAGTTCGGTCAGCTCGGGCGCCGCGTCGATGGCACCGCCACCGGCGAGAATCAGCGGACGCTTGGCGTTGGCCAGCAATTCGGTCATGCGCGACACGGCACTCGGCGAAGCACCGGCGCGGTCGATGTTGACCGGCAGGCTGCTGAGCAGCTCGTCAGCGTCTTCGACCAACACGTCCAATGGAATTTCAATGTGCACCGGACGCGGACGGCCTGCCTGGAACAGCGCAAAGGCGCGAGCCAGCACACCCGGCAATTCCGACGCCGACATCAGGGTGTGGGAGAACGCCGCGACACCGGCGCACAGTGCGCCCTGGTTCGGCAGTTCATGCAGCTTGCCGCGACCGCCGCCCAACTGGCTGCGCGATTGCACGCTGGAGATCACCAGCATCGGGATCGAATCGGCGTAGGCCTGGCCCATGGCGGTGGTGATGTTGGTCATGCCTGGGCCAGTGATGATGAAGCACACGCCCGGTTTGCCGCTGGTGCGGGCGTAGCCGTCGGCCATGAAGCCGGCGCCCTGCTCATGGCGCGGCGTCACGTGGTTGATGCTCGAACGGGCCAGCCCGCGATACAGCTCCACGGTATGAACCCCCGGAATGCCGAATACCTGCTCGACTCCGTAGTTTTCGAGTAACTTGACCAATACTTCGCCGCACGTCGCCATGTCTTTGCCCTTCTTGTTCGTTTGAGACGCCGGGCATGCGCTGTGTTTATGATGGATTGGCAGGCCCGGGAATGGCCTCATTGGAACGGGCGACACGTAGCCGCAACAATGGATAAAAAGTCATACTAGCCATGTCCTCACGTCATACCTTGGATCCCAATGAAACGACTGCCTCCCCTGCCGGCGCTGCACACTTTTCTGATTACCGCGCAGTGCTGCAATTTCACCCGGGCCGCCGAACAACTGCACATCACCCAGGGCGCGGTCAGCCGGCAGATCGCCGGGCTGGAAGATCACCTGGGTTATGAACTGTTCATTCGCCAGGCCCGAGGCCTGGACCTGACCGCCGAAGGACGGGAGTGGCTGCCACGGGTGCAGCAGATTTTCGGCCTGATCGACGAGGCCGTGGAGCAGATCGGCGAGAAGCGCGAAACCCTGCAACTCAAGGCACCGACCTGCGTCATGCGCTGGTTGCTGCCGCGCCTGCTGCAATGGCAAAGGGAACGCCCGGACGTGCCGGTGGAACTGACCACCACGGTCAAGCACGGCGTGGATTTTCATCTCGAGCAGTTCGATGCGGCGGTGATGTACGGCGCACCGCCGGACAATTCATTGATGTCGCAAAAACTCTTCGACGAGCAACTCACGCCGGTGTGTTCCAGACCGATGCTCGAAGGCCCCATGCCCCTGCAGACACCTGCCGATCTGCAACAACACCTGCTGCTGCACCCGACCCGCGATGAACGGGACTGGAAGGCCTGGTTGAAAGCCGCGGATGTGAATTTGACCAATGTCGGCAAGGGCCAGCATTTCGAAACACTGGACCTGGCAATGTCGATGGCGTCCCAGGGAACGGGGGTGGCGATTGGCGACTGGTCGCTGATCGGCGATGACCTGAGTGCCGGGCGGCTGGTCATGCCATTCGAATTGAAGGTGAAAACAGGTCTTGCGTATTACCTGGTGTTCCCGGAAAAACCCGGGCCTTCGCCCAAACTGCGCGAGCTGATGGCGTGGTTGGTGGAACAGGCGCGATGAACCTTGGCGTTGGCCCAATCAATCGAACCGGCCATGCACGAAGCATGGCCTTTTGCTGATATCAGCATTCAGCTTTTTTTGATGGACTTCAAGTAATTCAAGAATACGTCATAACGCTCGGCAGTGTCCTTCAATGTCGGCACATCGACGATCAATTTTGGGTTGTTTATCCGGAGAAAATTCGAGTATGCCTCAGCGACCTTTGCGACTTGCTCCGACCAACTTAAAAGTACCGAATCCAATGCGCCCAGTTCATCCAACGCGCCGAGCTTGCACTGCAACTCGCGTACTTGCAATTTATCCGACTTGATGCTGTCGTTCAGCTCGCTCATTCTATCACGCACTGCGTCCCGCGCTTGGGCGAGGTCGGTGAATTGACGCCCTTGGTCGAGCGCTTCAAAGTTACCTTGAAGCTTGTTCAATACTAGTTTCAAGAATTCCTTATCCGGTTTCCCGGTGGCAACCAACTTTATTGCGGCCTCGATTTCTTCTGCACTCGGCAGCAGACTACTGACAATATCGCGCCAGCCCGGGGCCTTGAACTTCTGGATAGCGTCGTCGATAAACTGCTTGTCCTTCTTTAACATTCCCAGGTCGCCCTCGTCAGCCCCGATGCGCTGTTCAATAGCGTTCACTTCACTATCAAAGGTACGACGCAAACCAATGGTTGACTCGGCAAAACGGATCGTAACAAAATCTTCAGCTACCCGAGCCAAATAATTATTGGCAACCACTAATGCGATCTGAGACTCAGCAATCCGTGCGACCCCATGTTCGAGCAACCGGTTAACGTGTTCATCTTTCTTCAAGGCAGACAATACAGTATTGCTACGCATTTTCTCAATGCTCGCCAGCGTTGCTTCCAAGCCAGAGTTGGCCAATAACGCAGTGATTTTCTTGACATCCTCAAACAACTGCTGATGTGCATCATTCAGGTCACTACTGACACTCAATAATTTCTCTTGTGATGAGGGCAAAAAATCGAATCTCCCATCACTCACACTCATATTCAATCGATCCTTGGCACGTCTCATTGCGCCGGTATCGGGCACCACATAATGATTACTTGTAATAGCTTCATGGTCTTTCATAGCAGAGTTCCTCCTTGAACCAAAATATTTACTTACCCTCAACGACCTGATTAAAAACCGTGGACAAGGCGTGAGCATGCCCTTGAATGGTTTTCCATGGATTAAAAATCGCCTGAAGGTTCAGCACCAACAAAATCAAATCCAGGTCACTCGCTCCGTCTTCGAACTCACCCAAAGACACACCCAGACTATTCCAGACAATACCGAGCACATCCTCGATGCACTTGATACCATTTTCAGCATCTTTCATTAATGCGCGCATCTCGGAAAAATTTGTCGTCAGCGTTATTAAATTTTGAGACAGGCGAGCAGACGACATCTGGGTAACCAATCGGTTCTTTTGCTCTAGCAACTCATTTTTCTGCGCTCTGGTTTTTTCAGCTTCGGCGCCGAATATACCGCCTGTCACTATCAGACCCAGTGGGCCGAATACCAAACCGGTAAAGGCATACCCTACCTGATAGTCATACTCTGTTTGCTTTTCAGCAATTGCCTCATCAAGATCTTTTATTTGTTCACGAAGCTTATCAATACCTTCATGCTTGTCGATGCTCACCTCATCGACAGCCTTCAGCTTATGTTCCAGCTTGATCAATAACCCATCCGATATCTTGCGAGAAAACTCAACAGCCATAGCATTAACATCAGCAACCGCGAGATAAAACTCCGCAACATCTTTTTTGGCGTACTTAAGCGCCTTACGAAGGCTTTCAACACGCTTTGTGTCGGTACTACTCAGTGGAATGGACGCTAGTTGTGTTTTTTCATCATCGTTCAGTGAATCTATATTGCCTTCCACGCGCCTGTAGGTTTCGGTTTCCTTCAAGAGATTAATGATCGCCGAACCGCTTTCAAAAAAACTTCTGGCAAACAAGTCCAGTCTGTTTCCGATGTTTTTTGTCTCTCGCTCCAAGGTTGCCCAGGATAAAGCATGCGAATGAATTTCCTGATAGAACTGCTGCATGCTTGTCGGTTCAAGCAGCGGGTGACCCGCGTTCTTGTACCCAAGATAATCTTCAATCTCGCCGAGATTGACTGGCAACGAAAGCCCGGCGCGAACATAGCGCTTAATCATTACCACATGACTTTTTTTGACAATGAATGTTTCATCATCAATATTTTCCACCTTTTTTTCAAAGTATTGCACAGGTACAAATCTAGCGGCATTAACTATGCCACTTATACCTTCCAACTGTGAAAAAACCTGCTCCCCCCTGACCTCCAATTCCTTGGCAGCCGTCTCCAGATCAATTT
This sequence comes from Pseudomonas sp. GW456-E7, assembly GCF_059424105.1. Taxonomy (NCBI): domain Bacteria; kingdom Pseudomonadati; phylum Pseudomonadota; class Gammaproteobacteria; order Pseudomonadales; family Pseudomonadaceae; genus Pseudomonas; species Pseudomonas sp. GW456-E7. Next base: position 98,161 of record NZ_JBWKZB010000003.1, read on the forward strand.
CCATATATTCTCCACGCTTGAGTTAATATTCATACGCATCACAAAGCAACGAATAGAGCTCATGACCAGAAAACAATACGCCCCCAACAACCGACCTACTATCATCCGTCTACGTCAAGTCACGTAGGACTTATCGCCCCCGATTAAAAATGCCAAAACCAAAACAGCCTCAAAGCTAACCACATCAGCGATACTTATATACCCCACCAATACACACGCAACTTTTTATCATTTATGCTATTTTTCAAGACGTTCAAAAAACACCCACCCAACAAAAAAACACGAAGCCCATTTCATTGTCGACAGGGACAATAAACTGAGCTTCGAGCTATTGTTGAATTTGATGTTTTCTACGCGAACACCCCGAACATTCGAGGTGTTTGTACAAGTCTATTCCCACCTGCGTGAGAACAATTAACGACTTACCACTTCATCTCACCTTTGGCGACCTTGGCGCTCAGTTCCAGGGAGCTTTCATCACCCAGTGCCGGGAAGCGTTTTTTCATTGCCGCAATCAGTTCAGCGGAATCCCTGGCCTTGGCGGTTTCTTCGTCGAAGGCCTTGATGTAAGCGGCGGTGAACTGCACAGCTGCCAGGGAACGATCGCTCTTGCCGAGGTAATGCCCCGGCACCACGACCTGAGGTTTCAGGGTTTCAATGGAATGCAGCGTAGCCAACCAATCGGCATGGGACTGCGGCGTTTGCGTGTCGGCCATCCACACATGGATGTTTTGCGCCACCACGACACCACCGACGACCGCCTTGATCGACGGAATCCACACAAAGCTGCGATCCGGCTGCGGCCCCTCAAGACCCAGCACCTGCAACTTCTGCCCTTCGAGGATCAGACTGTCGCCCTTGAGCACGTCCGGCACGATGGTTTTGGCCGGCACATCGGCGCCCATTTTCGGGCCCCAGAAGGCCAGTTTGCCGTCGACGGTTTGCTTGATGTGGTCGACGGTCGGCTGCGAGGCCAGGACCCTGGCCTTGGGGAACGCGGCCGTCAGGGTGTCGAGGCCGAAGTAGTAGTCCGGGTCGCCGTGACTGATGTAGATGGTGGTCAATTGCTTGCCGCTGGCGCGGATTTTTTCCACCACCTGCTCGGCCTGGGATTTGCCGAATTGGGCATCCACCAGGATCGCTTCCTTTTCGCCGCTGACCAGCACCGAGGTCACCGGGAAGATGGCTTTTTCGCCGGGGTTGTAGACATCCAGTGTCAGGGGCGAGGCAGCTGCATGGGCGACGAAACCGAAGGCGGCACTTGCCAGTAAAACGCGCTTGAGGGTGGTGAAACCGATCATCTGTTGCTCCGTTGTTCGAATGCCGTGCGTGGCGGATGCCCTTTTTTTGTAGGAGCGAGCTTGCTCCGGGCGGCGTTCCGACGATGGACTTGAAGACGCCGCGTTTAACCGACAACCCGCGTTATCGTTAACGTCCATCGCGAGCAAGCTCGCTCCTACAGGGGAACAGAGCTTAGTTGCCTGACTCGGTACAAAAAATGCGATGCTTGAACATAGTTTGTTTCTGAAAGCGGGCAAATCATGGATCGTCTTCAAGCAATGCGGGTGTTCGTCACGGTGGTCGACCTCGGCAGCCAGTCGGCCGCCGCCGATCACCTGGAGCTGTCACGGCCGGTGGTGTCGCGGTATCTGGCGGAACTGGAAGATTGGGTCGGCGCGCGCCTGATGCACCGCACCACACGCAAGTTGAGCCTGACCGCCGCCGGCAACGAGATCCTGCCCCGCTGCCGACAGATGCTCGACTTGTCCAGCGACATGCAAGCCGCCGTCAGCGAACCGGATGACGCACCGCGCGGCCTGCTGCGGATCAGCGTCAGCACCTCGTTCGGCCAGGCGCAACTGGCCGATGCCATGGCCGCGTACGTCAAGCGCTACCCCGGCGTCAGCGTCGACATGCAGATGCTCGACCGCACCGTGAACCTGGTGGACGAGCGCATCGACCTGGCGATCCGCACCAGCAACGACCTGGACCCGAACCTGATCGCCCGCCGCCTGACGGTTTGCCGCTCGGTGATCTGCGCTTCCCCTGCTTACTTGCGCGAACATCCGGCGCCGCAACGGGTCGAGGACCTGAGCCTGCACAACTGCCTGACCCATTCCTACTTCGGCAAAAGCCTCTGGCATTTCGATCAGGACGGCGAGCAGGTTTCAGTACCGGTGCAGGGCAACATCAGCGCCAACGAGGCCAGCACACTGTTGCGCGCAACGATCGCCGGCGCCGGGGTGGCGATGCTACCCACCTACCAGGCCGGCGTGCACATTCACAGCGGCGAATTGATTCGCCTGCTGCCGACGGCCGAACCCCGGCAAATGAACGTGTACGCGGTGTATGCCTCACGCAAGCACATGCCGGCGGCGCTGCGCAGCTTGCTGGATTTTCTGGTGCTCAGGTTTCCACAGGAGCCCGAATGGGACATCGGCCTGTAACCCCGCCCGTGTAGGAGCTGCCGAAGGCTGCGATCTTTTGATTTTAAGAAGCAAGATCAAAAGATCGCAGCCTTCGGCAGCTCCTACACAACTCACCAGCGCTGACCTATGCTCAATGTAATACCGAAAGGTATTCGTTCAGAGGTCAACGCCATGAACATCAGAACAAGAAGATACCTCGCGATCTTCATCACCTGCGCGGTCACGCTCGGGCTGTATGGCGCTGCCGCCTGGCGCGTCGAGCAACTGCGCAACCAGCCCCGTGAAGCCGCGAGCTGCAACTTCGAGCGATGCATCCCCCACAACGCCACCCTCAACGCCCTCCGGTAAGGAAGGGGGTCAGGCTTCGTTGTCCTGATCGGCCTTCAAGCGGTCACGGAAGGCCTTGGGCGAAATCCCCACACGACGCCGGAACAGGCGCGTGAAGTTGGTCGGATCGGAAAACCCCAACACGTCGGACATTTCATAAATGGTCATGCTGGTGTAGGTCAGCAAGCGCTTGGCCTCCAGCAATTGCCGTTCGTGCATGATCTGCAACGCCGGTTGCCCCGCCAGCTCACGACAGGTGCCATTGAGGTGCGACACGGAAATCCCCAGCCGGTGCGCCAGATCCTCGACCTTGACGTGCTGGCGATAAGTCTCTTCCACCAGTTGAATAAAGCCGTTGAGGTATTCCCGGGCCCGCTGCGGTCGCGCCATGGCGGTGCGACGCTGGATCACCTGGCGGCTGACCCACACCACAATCACGCTGACCAGCGAATGCATGAGCATTTCCCGCGCCGGTTGATGGCTGTTGTATTCGCTCTGCAAGGCACTGAACAGGCTGTTGAGGTAATCGGCGTCCTTGCCTGCCGGGTAACTTTCGGCCTGGGCCAGGGCGTTGACCGAGTGTCCCAACTGCATCTGCAGATGGGCGATCAGCGGCGCGGCCAGGGTCACGACAAAGCCTTCCACGTCTTCGGAAAAGCGAAAGCCATGTACCGACAGCGGAGGCAGGATCTGGATCCCCGGTTCCACCAGTTGTGTACGTTGGCCTTCGATTTCAAGCTCTGCCTGGCCTTTGAATACGAAGAGCAGTTGGCATAAATCAGCGTGGCGGTGGGGTTTGATTTCCCAATGATGTTCGCGGCTGCGTTTGGAAATGGTCTCACAGTGCAGCAAGTCCGGGGTTGGCCAATCCAGGCTTTCACCGTAGAGCTTGAACACCGGAATCGAAGGCAGGTCAGGCTTGTTCATCACTTCAATCCAGGCCTCGGAGTTTGATGGCGGGCGATAATCGCACCGATTGGCAGAATGTACAGCTTTCGGCTCAGTTTTCACCTTCAATTGACAGACTCGCAAGGGAAAAATGCAAGCACTCGATCCATAAAAATCATTCACCGCCCCTGGTCGCGTGAAGCTTGCGAGTCATAAAAACAATGAAAACGCTGAAAACCCAGGTCGCCATCATTGGTGCCGGCCCTTCAGGCTTGTTGCTCGGCCAATTGCTGCACAACGCCGGTATCGACACCCTCATTCTCGAACGTCAGACCCCGGACTATGTACTGGGCAGGATCCGCGCCGGCGTGCTTGAACAAGGCATGGTAGAGCTGTTGCGTCAGGCCGGCGTGAGTCAGCGCATGGACGCCGAGGGGCTGGTGCATGGCGGCTTCGAACTGGCCCTAGACGGGCGCCAGGTGCACATCGATCTGCACGCCCTCACGGGTGGCAAAACCGTGATGATCTACGGCCAGACCGAAGTCACCCGCGACCTGATGGCCGCCCGTCGGGAGGCCGGCGCGCAAACGATTTACCAGGCAGCCAACGTTGTTCCCCACGGTATGAAAACCGACGAAGCCTTTGTCACTTTTGAGAAGGAGGGTGAGACCTGGCGACTCGATTGCGACTACATCGCCGGTTGCGATGGCTTCCATGGCGTGGCGCGGCAGTCCATTCCCGCCGACAGCCTGAAAGTCTTCGAACGGATCTACCCCTTCGGCTGGCTCGGGATCCTGGCCGATACCCCGCCGGTCCACGACGAACTGGTCTACGCCCGCCATGAACGCGGTTTTGCCCTGTGCAGCATGCGCTCGCCGACACGCACCCGTTACTACCTTCAAGTGCCCACCAGCGATCATGTCGATAACTGGTCGGATCAACGCTTCTGGGATGAACTCAAGACGCGGTTGCCACAGGCGTTGGCAGACAAACTGGTGACCGGCCCGTCCATCGAAAAAAGCATCGCGCCGCTACGCAGCTTCGTGGTCGAACCGATGCAATACGGGCGGATGTTCCTGGTCGGCGATGCCGCGCACATCGTTCCGCCCACCGGCGCCAAGGGCCTGAACCTGGCAGCCAGCGATGTGAGTACGCTGTTCAATATCCTGCTCAAGGTTTACCGTGAAAACCGCCTTGATCTGCTGGCGAAATACTCGCAAATCTGCCTGCGCCGGGTATGGAAGGCCGAGCGGTTTTCCTGGTGGATGACCTCGATGCTGCACCGTTTCGAGGAGCACGATGCCTTCAGCCAGCGCATTGCCGAGTCGGAACTGGACTATTTCATCGACTCCGAGGCGGGTCGGAAAACCATTGCGGAAAACTACGTCGGGCTTCCTTATGAGGCTATCGAATAGCCTGCTATCGACTTACACTGGCGAGCATCCCCGCTCGCCTTGCCTCGTGCGGGTCAATCACTGCCCGCAGGTTTTCCCGTGACCAATCTCCATCAGCCTGAAACGCCCAAACCCGCCATCCGCAGCGTGCTGATCGCGCTGATGCTGGCGATCTTTCTCGGGGCGCTGGACCAGACCATCGTCGCCGTGTCGATGCCGGCCATCTCCGCACAATTCAAGGACGTCAGCCTGCTGGCCTGGGTGATTTCCGGCTACATGGTGGCCATGACCGTGGCGGTGCCGATCTACGGAAAACTGGGTGACCTGTACGGGCGGCGCAAGTTGATGCTGTTCGGCATGGGCCTGTTCACCCTGGCGTCGGTGTTCTGCGGCATGGCCCAGAGCATGGAGCAACTGGTTCTGGCGCGGATCTTCCAGGGCATCGGGGCCGGCGGAATGATTTCGGTGAGCCAGGCGATCATCGGTGACATCGTGCCGCCACGGGAACGCGGTCGTTATCAGGGCTATTTCAGCAGCATGTACGCGGTGGCCAGCGTGGCCGGCCCGGTGCTCGGCGGTTACATGACCGAATACCTGTCCTGGCGCTGGGTGTTCCTGATCAACCTGCCGCTGGGCCTGGGTGCCTGGCTGGTGGCCCATCGCACGCTGGTAGGCCTGCCGGTTCCGCAACGCAAACCGGTCATCGATTACCTGGGCACCGTGTTGATGATCATCGGGCTGACGGCATTGTTGCTGGGCATCACGCAGGTCGGTCAGGGTCATTCCTGGCGCAGTGCCGAAGTGCTGGCGCTGCTCGCTTGTGCGGTACTGGTGCTGGGGCTGTTCGTCGTTCATGAACGGCGGGCACGGGAGCCGCTGCTGCCCATGCATCTGTTCGCCAACCGCAATGCGATCCTGTGCTGGTGCACGATTTTCTTCACCAGTTTCCAGGCCATCTCGCTGATCGTGTTGATGCCGTTGCGCTTCCAGAGCGTCACCGGCGCCGGGGCCGACAGCGCCGCCCTGCATCTGCTGCCGCTGGCCATGGGCTTGCCGATTGGCGCGTACTTCGCGGGCCGCCGCACCTCGGTGACCGGGCGCTACAAACCAATGATCCTCACCGGTGCCGCGCTGATGCCCATCGCGATTTTCGGCATGGCGTTCAGCCCGCCGCAGGCATTCGTCGTGAGCAGCTTGTTCATGCTGCTCTGCGGGATTTCCTCCGGCATGCAGTTCCCGACATCGTTGGTCGGCACGCAGAACTCGGTGGACCAGCGGGACATCGGCGTCGCCACCAGCACCACCAATCTGTTCCGCTCGCTGGGGGGTGCCGTGGGTGTGGCGTTGATGTCGGCGCTGCTGCTGGCCTTGTTGCAGGATTCAAGCTTCGCACACCTGGCCGGCTCGTCGCTGATTGCCGAAGGCAGTTCGGGGAATGTGTTGCTCGACGGATTGAACGCCGCACCAGGTGAGGCGCAGAACGCCTTGCGTGCTGAATTGCTGCTGACGTTCCGGCACTTGCTGACAGTCAGTGCGGTGGTGTCGTTGCTGGGGTTGGCGGCGGCGATTGCCATGCCGAACATGTTGTTGCGCGGGCGTGAGGACAAGGTTCGATAGGTGGACCGCGTTGCCTGTATTCGCGAGCAAGCCCGCTCCCACAGTTGACCGCGTGCTGATGAAGAACTCGGTCTAATGTGGGAGCGGGCTTGCTCGCGAAGACGTCCTCATTGAAACCCTAAAATCAAGGGCTGTAATACCCCACAGCCACCAGAAAATGCCCGACCTTCTTCAGGTAGGCATGCTTGTTCTCGACCTTGCCGGTCACCGGGTTTTTCCAGCGGTATTCGTATTCGCCGTAATCCTGTTTGGCCATCAACGCCAGAATCGGCTCGCCCACCGGCTTGCCTTCCGGGTCTTCGATCTTGCTGAAGTCGGTGTTGATCAGCCGCAGGTTGGTGCCGTGGGCCACATAACGCCGGGTGTCCAGGTCGACGACAAACACATACAGGTCATCCTGCAGGTAGCCGCCCTTGAGGGAATTGATCGCCGTCAGGGTGCCCTTTTCGTCCTTGGCCAGATCGGTTGCCGCTTTGTTCAGCAAGGCCATGGCCTGTTCAGCGGAGGCCCGGGGCAGGTAATAACCGACCGCCAGAATCCGCTGGCCGATGCGCTGGTAGTAGACATGCTTGCGCTCGACCTTGCCGTCGCTCCAGTTCTGCCAGCGATACTCCGCCTGCTGAATGCCATTGCCCTCCGGCACTTTCAGGGCGTCCTTGAAGGTTTTCTGCAAGTCCGGCCCAAGCACCTCCGACACGTCCCGGCCAATCAACGCCGACGACGGTCCGCCGCTGGCAAGCATCACGCCCTTGGTGTCGAGCACAAAGACGTAACGGTCCTTGTCGACAAACTCGCCCTGGCGACTGAACGCCGCAAAGGCCTTGTCGCCGTTCTGGTGGTAGTAGGCCAAGGCTTTTTCCAGCAGGGCGATGGCCGCCTTGCTGTCGTCCTTTTCCGTCCCGGCGGCTTGTGCCTGACCCAGGCACAGTAAAAACATACCGCATAGCAAGGCGAACTTATGCAGAAACCCCATTGCGCATCCCTCGTTCCTGATGGTGTTTCAAGAGCGTAGACGGCAATGGGGGGAGGCATGGATATTCAGGAAAACGCTGAGTGCTGTGGTGCGATGGGGCTTGTGTGGCGAGGGAGCTTGCTCCCGCTGGGTGGCGCAGCCGCCCCAAATCCATTCGCCGCGATTGCACAGGTAAACCGCGGTGCCCGATTTACGACTGCTGCGCAGCCGAGCGGGAGCAAGCTCCCTCGCCACAAATGCTTCTGGAGCAGTCGATTACTGCCGGGCGCGCAACTGCTGTTGCAGGTTCTGGATCTGCGCCTGAAGGGTATTGATGTTGCGGGTGACCTGGCTGCGGAAGGCATCGAACTCGGCGGTATTGGTCGCGCCCGGTGCGGCGGCCGGCCGGTTGTCCTGCACGCTCTTGAGCACGACGATATCTTGCTCGAGGCGCTCGATGGCAGCGCTCGGGTTGCCTTGCTTCTTCAGGGCGACGATGTCGGCACCCAGGCTTTTCAACTGTGCATCGAATTTTTCCGAGTCGGACGGGGCACTTTTCAGGGCGGCCACTTCAGCACTCAAGGCTTTGACCTCGGCCTGCAACTGCGTATTGACCGTCTGATGTTCGGTGCCCTGGGCGGCCATCAGTGCAAGGCGCTTGTCCACTTCGGTGGTTTGCGCAGTCATTTGCGCCAGTCGCTTGTCCAGGTCCGAGGCCTGGCCGGCCACACCTTGCTGTTGGGTGCTCTGGTCCTGGAGCTTGCCTTCCAGTTGGCGGATTTGCAGCTTCAGGGCCTCGCTGTCGGAGGTGACACTGGTCTGGCTGGCCACAACCTTTCCGGAAATATCCTGCAGGCGCCCTGCCGCTTCCTCGCTGATCCGCGCGAAGCTTTCCTGGGTCGCCACCAGTTGCTGTTCCATCAGGGAGATCTGCTGAAAGCTCCACCAGGCCAGGCCCGCGAACGCAAAGAACAACGCCCCGACCAACGCCCACAGGGGACCGGTACTCGCCGCCTTGACCTTCACCACCGGCGCCGTGCGCGAATGCACGACCGTGCGAGCAGTCGGCGGATAATCGTCATCGAGAACGTCTGCACGCAGGCTCGGTACATCGTCGAAGTCGTCGTTGGCATCGTTTCGCATGGACATTGAATCAACCTTAATGAATCACATAATGGCTTTATGCCGCGCAGTATAAACCCCACAGCCGCAACCATTGACCCTGAAGCCCGTATCCGGTTCAGAAATGGCACGTTGTTCGAGCCTCAGCGAATATCCTGCGCCTTCCACCAGCCACAGAATTCATCGAGCGCCGTCCAGAGGCTGACCTTGGGATCGTAATCCAGATAATGCCGGGCGCGGCTGATGTCCAGGGTGAAATTTTTGTTCATGACTTGCATGCCCAGGCGCGACAGCGTCGGTTCGGGACGCCCCGGCCAAATCTTGCACACGCCCTCGTTGAGCGCCGCCACGCTGTAGCCCAGGCCGTAGGAGCGGTAGCGGGTAACCTGTGGGACGTCCATTTTGCGCATGACGTAATTGACCACGTCCCACAACGGAATCGGCGTGCCGTTGCTGATGTTGTAAGCCTTGCCCAGCGCGGAACCGCTGGCCAGCAGACTGCTGAGCAACGCCTCGTTGAGGTTTTGCACGCTGGTGAAGTCAACTTTGTTCAGACCGTTGCCGATGATTGCCAGGCGCCCCTTGCGCTGCATGTTCAACAGGCGCGGGAAGATGCTCATGTCGCCGGCCCCGGTCACGAAGCGCGGGCGCAGGGCCAGGGTTTCGAGACCGAACTCCTGGGCGCCGAAGACTTTTTGCTCGGCCAGGTACTTGGTGGCGGCGTAAGGGTGTTTGAAGCGCTTGGGCACCTGCTCTTCGGTCAGGCCCAGGTGATCTCGACCATCGAAATAGATCGACGGCGACGACAAATGCACCAGCCGCCGAACCCGTTGCTTCAGGCAGGCTTCGACCACGTTCTCGGTGACCTGGACGTTGCCCTGATGGAAGTCCTGATAACGTCCCCACAAACCGACGGCACCGGCGCAATGCACCACGGCCTCGACGTCCGAACACAGTTCGCGCGCCAGTTCCGGGTCGCTCAAGTCGCCCTGGATGAACTCCGCTCCGCGGCGTACCAGATGCTCCACACTCTCGGCCCGGCGACCGTTGACCCGCACATCCAGGCCCTGCTCCAGGGCAAAACGCGCAAAGCGTCCGCCGATGAAGCCGCTTGCGCCGGTAACCAGAATCTTCATGAATTGCTCCGAATATTTCGTTTTGCGTATTACGTGAGGTCTTGACGCTGCGCGTCAGTCCAAGGGCACCAGCCATTGCTTCGATGCGCTGACCAATTGATCGGTGAGCAGCCCCAGCAACTGACCGCCATTACGCCAATGATGCCAGTACAGCGGCACATCGATCGGCTTATCTGGCAATAACTCCCGCAACACGCCCCTTTCAAGCTGCTCGCGTACCTGCAGTTCCGGAACCAGCCCCCAGCCCAGACCGGCTTCGGTCAATCGAATGAAGCCTTCCGACGACGGGCATAAATGGTGTTCGAAACCACCCTCGACACCGAGGGACGCAAGGTAGCGGTGCTGCAGGAAATCGTCCGGGCCAAACACCAGCGCCGGGGTGCGGGCCAACTGATCGGCGCGTACGCCTTGCGGAAAATGCCGGGCAATAAAGGCCGGGCTGGCCAGCGCACGGTAACGCATGGCCCCCAGCAGCACGCTGCGCGCGCCCGCCACCGGACGCTCGCTGGCGCAGACACAGGCTGCCACCTCGCCGGCGCGCATGCGCTTGAGGCCGACGGTCTGGTCTTCGACCACCAGATCCATCAACAGATGCTGTTGCGCGCAAAACTCCCCCACCGCCTGCGCCCACCAGGTGGCCAGGCTGTCGGCGTTCAGGGCGATCCGCAGGCGTTCCGGCAGGCCCTCTTCATCCAGTGCCGGCACCTGGCTTTGCAAATCCCGTTCAAGCAAGCGCACCTGCTGCACGTGGTTGAGCAACCGCCGACCGATTTCCGTCGGTGTTGGCGGTGTGGCCCGCACCAGCACCGGCTGGCCAACCCGCGCTTCCAGCAGCTTGATGCGCTGGGATATCGCCGACTGCGACAAGCCCAGCACCTGGGCTGCCCGTTCAAAACCGGCCTGTTCGACCACGGCGGCCAGGGCAGAAAGCAATTTATAGTCGAACATCAGTTTTCCTAATGAGCGATCAGCAAGATTGTTTTTTCTTATACATCCTTCACAGGGACAATGACCAGCAAGAACTCTTGAACAAGGATCACCCACATGGCTGGCGAAACTTCACTGGCAACGCTGCTGCGCAGCATGAGCCCGCAACTCAATGCCGGCGAATACGTGTTCTGCACCCTGCGCGACGGCCAGTTGCCTGCGGGGCTGGAGATTGTCGGCAGCTTCCGTGAGCAGGAAGGCCTGACCGTGATCCTCGAACGCTCCCACGCCGAACAAGCCGGGTTCAGCTTCGACTACATCGCCGCCTGGATCACCCTGAACGTGCATTCGGCACTCGAAGCGGTAGGCCTGACTGCGGCATTCGCCACGGCATTGGGCAAGGCCGGCATCAGTTGCAACGTGATTGCCGGCTACTACCACGACCATTTGTTTGTCGGCCAGGCCGACGCCGACCGTGCCCTGCAGGTGCTGCGGGATCTGGCAGCCAACGCGGAGTAAAAAATCATGTGGCAAAGTTATATGAACGGCCTGTTGGTGGCCTTTGGCCTGATCATGGCGATCGGCACCCAGAATGCGTTTGTCCTCGCGCAAAGCCTGCGGCGTGAACATCACCTGCCGGTCGCGGCACTCTGCGTGGCCTGCGACGCCCTGTTGGTGGCGGCGGGGGTATTCGGCCTGGCGACGGTATTGGCACAGAACCCGACATTGCTGGCCATCGCCCGCTGGGGCGGTGCAGCGTTTCTGTTGTGGTATGGCACCCAGGCACTGCGCCGGGCCTTTTCGAAACAGAGCCTTGAGCAGGGCGAGGGTCAGACCGTACGCTCGCTGCGGGCGGTCATGCTCAGCGCGCTGGCGGTGACCTTGCTCAACCCGCACGTCTATCTGGACACCGTTTTGCTGATCGGCTCCCTGGGCGCACAACAAACCGAGCCCGGCGCTTATGTGGTCGGCGCGGCCAGTGCCTCGCTGCTGTGGTTCTTCACCCTGGCGCTGGGTGCGGCATGGCTGGCTCCCTGGCTCGCCCGCCCCGGTACCTGGCGAATTCTCGATCTGTTGGTGGCGGTGATGATGTTTGCCGTAGCGCTGCAGTTGATCGCGGCCATCTGATTCGCGGAACCTCTATTCCACACAGTTGTTGCGTGGTTATGCCGCCCCCCCGGTGCTATGATCCGTCTCCCTGCGCCGCAAAGAGTACAAACTCCCCGGCGCTTGTCTGGCCGCCCGTGATCGGCCTTGCGCTCACCGCAACTGACCTGATTAGGAGAATCATCATGGCTTTCGAATTGCCGCCGCTGCCGTACGCACACGATGCCCTGCAGCCGCACATTTCCAAGGAAACTCTGGAATTCCACCACGACAAGCACCACAACACCTACGTCGTGAACCTGAACAACCTGGTGCCAGGCACCGAGTTCGAAGGCAAGACCCTGGAAGAAATCGTCAAGACTTCCTCGGGCGGTATCTTCAACAACGCCGCACAGGTCTGGAACCACACTTTCTACTGGAACTGCCTGGCGCCAAACGCCGGCGGTCAACCAACCGGCGCACTGGCTGAAGCCATCAACGCAGCTTTCGGTTCGTTCGACAAGTTCAAGGAAGAGTTCAGCAAGACTTCCATCGGCACCTTCGGTTCCGGCTGGGGCTGGCTGGTGAAGAAGGCTGACGGTTCCCTGGCCCTGGCCAGCACCATCGGCGCCGGCAACCCGCTGACCAACGGCGACACCCCGCTGCTGACCTGCGACGTCTGGGAACACGCTTACTACATCGACTACCGCAACCTGCGTCCGAAGTACGTCGAAGCGTTCTGGAACCTGGTCAACTGGAAATTCGTGGCTGAGCAGTTCGAAGGCAAAACCTTCACCGCTTAAGCTCGACGCCAGTCAAAAAAACCCGGCTTTTGCCGGGTTTTTTTATGCGTTCGGGAAAGTGGCCACATCAATGAAAAATGTATCGATTATCCGGCCGTCTTCGCGAGCAAGCCCGCTCCCACACTGGATCGTGTCGTATACAGATCAAATGTGGGAGCGGGCTTGCTCGCGAAGAACGATGACGCGGTCAACCTGAATGAATACCTATCCCTGCGGATCGAGGTTATCCAACGCTCGACTCACCGCCAGCTCCGCCAACATGACAATCTGCGAAATGGCCAACGCTGTGTTGCGCTGGGGGCCATTCAGGTAGGTGGCGAAATCACTCGCCAGGACATTGGCTGAAGCCAGTGATTCACAGGCGTGGGCAAGAAGGGTTTCAGTGTCCATGTCGGGAACGATCATGAACATGGTGTGGGGGCTGTAGGGTTTGGTGGTGTTGCTGGGGGGATCGGGGATTAACTTATCCAAAATATGCTCCTTATCGATTGGAGCCATCTCTCGCCGTTTCTCACGCGAGCGAAGAGGTGGCAGCTATGTGCGGAGTGAGAAACCGGCAAGAGAGCAATCCGGCCAGACCGAGGTCTGCCCGCACACAGCCGCCATAAAGCATTGCTGGCAGCGGATAAGCTGGCGGCAATTATGGTGGTACTGGCGCTGGATTAACACTCTCTTGCGGGTTCTCACACCCGATCGCTGAAGCATTTCAGCGATCACCAAAGGTTATTCAGCCCGCTTCCGACGGACAACCTGAAAACTGCGTGGGAAACTTCTGGCGCTTTCCTACACCGCGCCATCTCGCATAAACGTAACGCGGAGCGTCCCTGGCAGCACTCCCACGCGGGAGCGTGGGAGTGGTCATCTTGGAGGCGTGGGAGATTGGTCGGTTGACAGGCCGTCATCGCTGGCAAGCCAGCTCCCACAGGGTCAAAGTACATCCGCCAGATTCAGGTCGGCTGTCAGGCCGCCTTCGCGAGCAGGCTCGCTCCCACAGAAGAGCAAAGGCAGAGCGGCGTACACCTTCGCTCTTCACCACTCAACAGGCCGAGCGTTAGCTCGCCTGCAGCTTTTGATCTACCCGCCCCCTCGGCAGGCTGAGTGGAGGCGTTCATCCGGGGGTGGGCGCGCAGCGCCGTTCGGCGAAGCCGAACACATCGAGAGGAGGTCGAAGCGAAGCCGACCGGAGGCGATGCCCCCGGATGAATGCCGGAGCGAAGGAACCCCGAGCCTAAGCGAGGGGCCGTACGTAAGGGGCGAGACCTTTGGTTCCTTTGGGGCGTTTGCCAAAGGGACTCGCCGTAAGGGCGAAACCATAAGTCGCCGTTACCGCAGTAACGGATATGTACCCGGTTAAAAACCCAACAACGAAACAAACCTCGAGCCCCTTGCCCCCCCGCCACAGACGGCTAACATCAAACAAAAGGAAAATATCTCCACCCCGCCCCTCAAGTTGAAGGACTCGACAACCGACACAGTGCGAATAGGCTAACTCGTCAAGACAACTGCAAATCAGCCAAGCTGCAGGCAAAATCCCCCAAGGATGATTGTCCCTTTGACTGCCATCACGGGATTGCCAATACTCATGGCAACTTGATACTACCCGCACGGAACAAGGAATATCCCTTTGAAGCTGGAACTCAAGAACAGCTTGTCGGTGAAGTTGCTCCGGGTCGTGCTCCTGTCGGCATTGATCGTCGGCGTGGTCTTGAGCTGCGCACAGATCGTGTTCGATGCCTATAAAACACGCCAGGCCGTCGCCAACGATGCCGAACGCATCCTCGACATGTTTCGCGACCCCTCGACCCAGGCCGTCTACAGCCTGGACCGGGAAATGGGCATGCAGGTGATCGAAGGCCTGTTTCAGGACGCCGCCGTGCGCAAGGCCTCCATCGGCCATCCCAACGAAGCCATGCTCGCGCAAAAAACCCGTGAATTGCAGCACTCCCACAGCCGCTGGCTGACCGACGTGATTCTCGGCCAGGAACGCACCTTCACCACCCAGCTGGTCGGTCGCGGGCCCTACAGCGAATATTACGGCGACCTGAGCATCACCCTCGATACCGCCACCTACGGCCAGGGGTTCATTGTCAGCTCGGTGATCATCTTCATTTCCGGCGTACTGCGCGCGCTCGCCATGGGGCTGGTGTTGTATCTGGTCTATCACTGGCTGCTGACCAAGCCGCTGTCGCGGATCATCGAGCACCTCACGGAAATCAATCCGGATCGTCCCAGCGAACACAAGATTCCGCTGCTCAAGGGCCACGAGAAAAACGAACTGGGCATCTGGATCAACACCGCCAACCAGTTGCTCGAATCCATCGAACGCAACACCCATCTGCGCCACGAGGCGGAAAACAGCCTGTTGCGCATGTCCCAGTACGATTTCCTGACGGGACTGCCGAACCGGCAGCAATTGCAGCAGCAACTGGACAAGATCCTCATCGACGCCGGCAGGTTGCAGCGCCGGGTCGCGGTGTTATGTGTCGGCCTCGACGATTTCAAGGGCATCAACGAGCAGTTCAGCTACCAGACCGGCGACCAGTTGCTGCTGGCCCTGGCCGATCGCCTGCGCGGCCATAGCGGTCGCCTGGGCGCCCTCGCCCGCCTCGGTGGCGACCAGTTCGCCCTGGTCCAGGCCGATATCGAACAACCCTACGAGGCCGCCGAACTGGCACAAAGCATTCTCGATGATCTGGAAGCGGCGTTTGCCCTCGACCATCAGGAAATCCGCCTGCGCGCCACCATCGGCATCACCCTGTTCCCCGAGGACGGCGACAGCACCGAGAAGCTGCTGCAAAAGGCCGAGCAGACCATGACGCTGGCCAAGACCCGCTCGCGCAACCGCTATCAGTTCTATATCGCCAGCGTCGACACCGAAATGCGCCGCCGTCGCGAGCTGGAAAAAGACCTGCGCGATGCGCTGGTCCGCAATCAGTTCTACCTCGTCTACCAGCCGCAGATCAGTTACCGCGACAACCGCGTGGTGGGCGTCGAAGCCCTGATTCGCTGGCAACACCCCGAGCACGGCATGGTGCCACCGGACCTGTTCATTCCGCTGGCCGAACAGAACGGGACCATCATTGCCATCGGCGAATGGGTGCTGGACCAGGCCTGCAAACAATTACGCGAGTGGCATGACCAGGGCTTCAGTGACCTGCGCATGGCGGTCAACCTGTCCACGGTTCAATTGCACCACGCCGAACTGCCACGGGTGGTCAACAACCTGCTGCAAATGTACCGCCTGCCGCCACGCAGCCTGGAACTGGAAGTCACCGAAACCGGCCTGATGGAAGACATCAGCACCGCAGCCCAGCATCTGCTCAGCCTGCGCCGCTCCGGTGCGCTGATCGCCATCGATGACTTTGGAACCGGCTATTCATCCTTGAGCTATCTCAAGAGCCTGCCGCTGGACAAGATCAAGATCGACAAGAGTTTCGTTCAGGACCTGCTCGATGACGACGACGATGCGACCATCGTTCGCGCCATCATCCAGCTGGGCAAGAGCCTGGGCATGCAGGTGATTGCCGAAGGTGTGGAAACCGCCGAACAGGAGGCCTACATCATTTCCGAAGGCTGCCACGAAGGTCAGGGTTATCACTACAGCAAGCCATTGCCGGCGCGGGAACTGGGCGTTTACCTCAAGCAGGCCCAACGCAGCAACGCGGCTATTTTGTAACCCCCCTGTAGGAGCGAGCCTGCTCGCGATGAACTTGAGAACACCGCGGGGTATCTGGTTCCCAGCGTTATCGTTCACGTCCATCGCGAGCAAGCTCGCTCCTACAGGGGGCCGTGAATAAGAAATATTTCCACCTACAACCCTTTACACATAATGCGAAAGATTTGCATTATGTCGCAGTTTTGCGTGCGCACAGCGCCACTCCACCCCTATCGAAGCAGGATGTTCGCCATGATTCGTATGCCTCTGGCTACCGCCAGTCTGTTGGCCATCGCTATTTCCCTCGCCGGTTGCGGCGAAGGTGACAAAGAAAAAGCTGCCGCGCCTGCACCTGCGCCAGCCGCCAGCACCGCGGCCGCCCCGGCTGCTGCGCCTGCCGCTGCCGGTAAAGTCGACGAAGCCGCCGCCAAAGCCGTTGTCGCTCACTACGCCGACATCGTTTTCGCCGTTTACAGCGATGCCGAATCCACCGCGAAGACCCTGCAAACCGCCGTAGACGCCTTCCTCGCCAAGCCGAACGCCGACACCCTGAAAGCCGCCAAGGCTGCCTGGGTTGCCGCTCGCGTGCCTTACCTGCAGAGCGAAGTGTTCCGCTTCGGCAACACCATCGTTGACGACTGGGAAGGTCAGTTGAACTCCTGGCCACTGGACGAAGGCCTGATCGACTACGTCGACAAGTCCTACGAACACGCCTTGGGCAACCCGGGCGCCACCGCCAACATCATCGCCAACACTGAAGTGCAGATCGGCGAAGACAAGGTCGACGTCAAAGACATCACCCCGGAAAAACTCGCCAGCCTGAACGAGCTGGGCGGTTCCGAGGCCAACGTCGCCACCGGTTACCACGCCATCGAATTCCTGCTCTGGGGCCAGGACCTGAACGGCACCGGCCCTGGTGCCGGCAACCGTCCGGCTTCGGACTACCTGGAAGGCAAAGGCGCTACCGGCGGTCACAACGATCGTCGTCGCGCCTACCTGAAGTCCGTGACTCAGCTGCTGGTCAGCGACCTGGAAGAAATGGTCGGTAACTGGAAGCCGAACGTGGCCGACAACTATCGCGCCACCCTGGAAGCGGAACCGGCTGAAACCGGCCTGCGCAAAATGCTGTTCGGCATGGGCAGCCTGTCCCTGGGCGAACTGGCGGGCGAGCGCATGAAGGTTTCCCTGGAAGCCAACTCCCCGGAAGACGAACAGGATTGCTTCAGCGACAACACCCACAACTCGCACTTCTACGATGCCAAGGGCATTCGTAACGTGTACCTGGGTGAATACACCCGTGTCGACGGCACCAAAATGACCGGCGCCAGCCTGTCGTCCCTGGTGGCCAAGGCCGACCCGGCTGCCGACACCGCGCTCAAAGACGACCTGGCCGCTACCGAAGCCAAGATCCAGATCATGGTTGATCACGCCAACAAGGGTGAGCACTACGACCAGTTGATCGCTGCCGGCAACACCGCAGGCAACCAGATCGTCCGTGACGCCATTGCTGCGCTGGTCAAGCAGACCGGTTCGATCGAAGCCGCCGCTGGGAAACTGGGCATCAACGACCTGAACCCGGACAACGCTGATCACGAATTCTGATCAACGCTGGCTGAATGAAAAAGGCGACCTTCGGGTCGCCTTTTTTGTGTCCGCCACAACTCATCCCCTGTGGGAGCGAGCTTGCTCGCGATAGCGGTAGCACATTCAACATTGATATTGGTCATGATGGCCCCATCGCGAGCAAGCTCGCTCCCACAGAGGGATCATCGTTTCCAGATAAACCCTGCCCCACATCAAGCAAACGATAATTCCTCTTATTCAAATTCCTATCCCCTGTTAGACTTTGCGCCCTTGTTTTGCTCGTCTTGCAGGATCCCTGATGCCCTCGCTGCCTCTTCGCTTGTCCGCACTGTTTCTGGCCCTGGGCCTGAGTGCCTGCGATGACGCCCCGAAATTCACCCAGGCAGAACCCGGTGAAGCCCGCTCCGGCGGCAGTGCAACGGTGCGCAAGACCGATCAGAACGCGTTTTCCATGCCCTCGGCGAACCTGCCGCCGTCCCGGCGTGTGGATTTCAGCGTCGGCAACAGCTTCTTCCGCAGCCCTTGGGTGATCGCCCCTTCAACGACGACCGCGCGCGATGGCCTCGGCCCGCTGTTCAACACCAATGCCTGCCAGGGCTGTCACATCAAGGACGGCCGCGGCCATCCACCGACTGCGGACGATGTGAACGCCGTGTCGATGCTGGTACGCCTGTCGATTCCCGACGCCCCGGCGTATGCCAAGGTCATCGAACAACTCGGCGTGGTGCCGGAGCCCGTCTACGGCGGTCAGTTCCAGGACATGGCCGTACCCGGCGTGGCCCCGGAAGGCAAAGTGCGGGTCGATTACATCGCTGTGCCGGTTCGCTTCAAGGACGGCACCGAAGTCGAGTTGCGCAAACCCAGCCTGAACATCACCCAGCTGGGCTACGGCCCGATGCACCCCGATACCCGCTTCTCGGCGCGCGTAGCGCCGCCGATGATTGGCCTGGGCCTGCTCGAGGCGATCCCTGACGAGGCGATCCTGGCCAACGCCGAGGCACAGGCCAAGGCGAACAACGGCATCAGCGGACGACCGAACCGGGTCTGGGATGACGCCGGGCAAAAGACGGTGCTTGGACGATTTGGCTGGAAAGCCGGACAACCGAACCTCAATCAACAGAATGTTCACGCGTTTTCGGGCGATATGGGCCTCACGACCAGCCTGCGGCCCGTTGATGACTGCACGGACGCGCAAACGGCCTGCAAACAGGCACCCAATGGCAACGGCCCTGATGGCGAGCCGGAAGTCAGCGATAACATCCTGCGCCTGGTGCTGTTCTACAGCCGTAACCTCGCCGTACCGGCCCGTCGTGACGTCAACGCACCTGAAGTGCTGGCCGGCAAAACCTTGTTCTATCAGGCCGGTTGCCAGTCCTGTCACACACCGAAATACACCACCGCCGCCAACGCCGCCGAACCTGAGCTGGCCAATCAAGTGATTCGCCCCTACAGCGATCTGCTGCTGCATGACATGGGCGAAGGCCTGGCCGACAACCGTAGCGAATTCCAGGCCAGTGGCCGCGAATGGCGCACCCCGCCGTTGTGGGGCATCGGCCTGACACAGGCGGTCAGCGGCCACACCCAGTTCCTGCACGACGGCCGCGCCCGCAACCTGCTCGAAGCCGTGCTCTGGCATGGCGGCGAAGCGACAGCGGCGCAGCAACAGGTTTTGTCTTTCAATGCCGAGCAGCGCGCCGCGTTGCTGGCGTTCCTGAATTCCCTTTAACACGCATTCCAATCGCGGGAGCCCGACATGTTCCGTCCCAAACTGTTGTTCACCAGCCTTGCCGCCCTCGCCCTGGGTGCCTGCTCGCCCCAGGATCCGCAAGCGGTCACGTCGGCGGCCATCGCCAAGTCGGTGATCCTGCCGACCTACACCCGCTGGGTTGAAGCCGACCGTCAATTGGCGGTCAGCGCCCTCGCCTATTGCGAAGGCAAGGAAACCCTGGAAACCGCCCGTGCCGACTTCCTGCACGCGCAAAAAGCCTGGGCCGAGCTGCAACCGCTGCTGATCGGGCCGTTGGCTGAAGGCAACCGTTCGTGGCAAGTGCAGTTCTGGCCGGACAAGAAAAACCTGGTCGGCCGTCAGGTCGAGCAACTGGTCACCGCCCAGCCGCAGATCGATGTTGCAGCGCTGGCCAAGTCCAGTGTCGTGGTGCAGGGCCTTTCGGCCTACGAATACATTCTGTTCGACAGCAAGCCTGACGTGGCCAACGCTGAGCAGAAGAGCAAATACTGCCCACTGCTGATCGCCATCGGCGAACGCCAGAAACAGTTGGCCGAAGAGATTCTGCAAACCTGGAACAACACCGACGGCATGCTCGCGCAAATGAGCAAATTCCCGAACCAGCGCTACGCCGACTCCCACGAAGCGATCGCCGATCTGCTGCGGGTTCAAGTCACCGCCATCGACACCCTGAAGAAAAAACTCGGCACGCCGATGGGTCGCCAGAGCAAGGGCGTGCCGCAACCGTTCCAGGCCGATGCCTGGCGCAGCCAGTCGTCCCTGACCAGCCTCGAAGCCAGCCTCGCGGCCGCCAAAACGGTCTGGGAAGGCGTGGATAACAAAGGCCTGCGCGGACTGTTGCCGAGCGAACAGAAGCCGCTGGCCGACAAGATCGATGCCGCCTATGCCGCCTCGCTGAAACTGTTTGCCGGCAACCAGCGCTCGCTGACCGACATGCTCAATGACGAGGCCGGCCGCCAGCAACTCAACGAGCTGTATGACAGCCTCAACGTCGTCCATCGCCTGCACGAGGCCGATCTGGCCAAGGCATTGGGCATCCAGCTGGGCTTCAACGCCAACGACGGTGACTGATGAGGGCCCGTTCCATGTTGCGACGCCAGGTTCTGACATTAGGGAGTTTGCTGCTGGGTGCGGTGACGCTGGGCGGCTGGACGCTGTTCAAGCAAAAGGACAAGAGTCCGTTGTTGCTTTCAGCACGGGACGATACCGATGGCCAGCATTACGCCGTCGGTTATCGGCTCGATGGCACCCAGGTGTTCGCCACCCGGGTCGGCCAGCGTTGCCACGACATCATCAACCACCCGACACAGCCGATTGCACTGTTCGTCGCCCGCCGTCCGGGCACCGAGAGCTACCTGATCGACCTGCGCGACGGCGCCCTCCTGCAAACCGTGGTGTCGCAGCCCAACCGGCACTTCTACGGACACGCGGTCATTCACCACAGCGGCGACTGGCTGTACGCCACCGAAAATGACACCACCGATCCGGGCCGCGGCCTGCTAGGTGTGTATAAGTTCGAAGGCGAAAGGCTGGTGCACAGCGGTGAAATTTCCACCCACGGCCTGGGCCCGCACCAGGTGTCGTGGATGCCCGATGGCGAAACCCTGGTGGTGGCCAACGGCGGGATTCGCACCGAGGCCGAAAGCCGGGTGGAGATGAACCTCAACGCCATGGAACCGAGCCTGGTCCTGATGCAACGTGACGGCACCCTGCTGAGCAAGGAAACCCTCGCCCAGCAGATGAACAGCGTGCGCCATCTGGCCATCGCCAGCGACGGCACCATCGTCGCCAGCCAACAGTTCATGGGCGCGGCCCACGAGTCGTCGGAGCTGTTGGCGATCAAGCGTCCCGGCCAGCCCTTCGTGGCGTTCCCGGTGCCCGAGCACCAGTTGCAGGCCATGGGGCACTACACCGCCAGCGTCGCGGTGCACAACGACTTGCGCCTGGTGGCGCTGACCGCGCCGCGGGGCAACCGTTTCTTCATCTGGGACCTGGACAGCGGTGAAGTACGCCTGGATGCCCCCCTGCCCGATTGCGCCGGGGTCGGCGCCGTGGCCGATGGTTTTGTCGTGACCTCGGGCCAGGGGCGCTGCCGCTACTACGACTGCCGTCAGACAAACCTGGTCGCCAAACCGCTGGAGCTACCCGCAGGGCTCTGGGACAACCATCTGCATCTGATGGCCTGAATCATTGAAAAGATCGCCGCCTTACGTGCACCCCGCAGGCGCGACCCGAGACGGCGAATCTTTTCAGGCTTTCCCCCCTCTAATACCTCACAACCTGTAAAAACGGCAGTTGGATTACCTCTAGACTCCCGGTAATGTGCCCTGCTGTCTCACCTGATTTTCTCCAAGGAACTGGAATATGCTGCGTCGCCGCATGCTGATCATGTTGGGTGTGGTTCTACTGATTGTGCTGGTCCTGGCCGCGTACAAAGCCTTCTCGATCTACACGATGGTTCAAGGCTTCTCTGCACCTAAACCGGCCATCAGCGTTGCCGTGGCCACCGCCACCGAGCGTCCGTGGCAAGCCCGCCTGCCTACCGTTGGCACGCTCAAGGCATTGCAGGGCGTGGACCTGAGCCTGGAGACCGATGGCACCGTCATCGATTTGCAGTTCGAGTCAGGGCAAAAGGTCAAGGCCGGTCAACCACTCCTGCGCCTCGACAGTGCCGTTGAAAGTGCCCTGCTGGAAACGGCTCTGGCCGACCTCGGGCTGGCACAGCTCGACTACGGTCGCGGTAGCCAACTGGTCGGCAGCCAGGCCATTTCCAAAGGCGAGTTCGACCGGCTTTCGGCGGTGCTGAAAAAGAGCCGGGCCACGGTCAATCAACTCAAGGCTGCGCTCGGCAAAAAAAGCATCGTCGCACCCTTCAGCGGGACCATCGGCATTCGTCAGGTAGACGTTGGCGACTATCTTGCCAGCGGCACCATGATCGCCACCCTGCAAGACCTCAGTAGCCTGTATGTCGACTTTTTTGTGCCCGAGCAGTCGGTGCCGAAGATTGCACTCGGCCAGCCAGTGCAGGTCATTGTCGCGGCGTATCCGAACCAGGAGTACCCGGGCACCATCAGTGCAATCAACCCGAAAGTCGAGAACAGCACCCGTAACGTGCAGGTCCGCGCCACCCTGGCCAACCCCGATGGCAAGTTGATGCCAGGCATGTTCGCCAACCTCCAGGTGCTCCTGCCCGACCCGCAACCGCGCATCGTGGTGCCGGAAAGCGCGATCACCTACACGCTCTACGGCAACTCGGTGTATGTGGCCGTGCAAAAGAAGGCCGAAGACGGCAGCCCGGTAAAGGATGACAAGGGCCAGCCGGTGCTGATCGCCGAACGGCGATTTGTCGAAACCGGCGAACGCCGCGATGGGCAGGTGATGATCACCAAAGGCGTGCAGAACGGCGAGAAAGTGGTGACCGCCGGCCAGCTCAAACTGGATAACGGCGCGCACATTGCCATCAGCGACGACAAGACCCTGGCCGAGCAGAACAGCCCGCCTCGCGCGGACTGATCAAGGAATCCCTATGGCTTTTACCGATCCGTTCATTCGCCGCCCGGTTCTCGCAACCGTTGTCAGCCTGCTGATTGTGCTGCTGGGCTTCCAGGCCTGGAGCAAGCTGCCGCTGCGCCAGTATCCACAAATGGAAAACGCCCTGATCACGGTGACCACCGCCTACCCCGGAGCCAACGCCGAGACCATCCAGGGCTACATTACCCAACCGATGCAGCAAAGCCTCGCCAGCGCCGAGGGTATCGACTACATGACCTCGGTGAGTCGCCAGAACTTTTCGGTGATCTCGATCTACGCGCGCGTCGGCTCCAACAGCGACCGTCTGTTTACCGAACTGCTGGCCAAGGCCAACGAGGTCAAGAACCAACTGCCCCAGGACGCAGAAGACCCGGTGCTGAGCAAAGAGTCTGCCGATGCGTCAGTGCTGATGTACATGAGTTTCTTCAGCAAAGAATTGAGCAACCCGCAGATTACCGATTACCTGTCGCGGGTGATCCAGCCCAAACTGGCGACCTTGCCCGGCATGGCCGAGGCCGAAATCCTCGGCAACCAGGTATTTGCCATGCGCCTGTGGCTGGATCCGGTGAAGCTCGCGGGTTTCGGCCTCAGTGCCAGCGATGTGACCAACGCGGTGCGCCAGTACAACTTCCTCTCGGCTGCCGGCGAGGTGAAAGGCGAATACGTGGTCACCAGCATCAACGCCAATACCGAACTCAAGTCCGCCGAGGCCTTCGGGGCGATTCCGCTCAAGGTCGATGGCGACAGCCGCGTACTGCTGCGCGATGTGGCGCGTGTGGAAATGGGGGCGGAAAACTACGACTCCATCAGCTCGTTCGGTGGCACCCCTTCGGTGTACATCGGCATCAAGGCGACGCCGGGCGCCAACCCGCTGGAAGTGATCAAGGAAGTGCGCAAGATCATGCCGGACCTTGAGGCCCAGCTACCGCCGAACCTCAAGGGTGAAATCGCCTACGACGCCACGCTGTTCATCCAGGCCTCGATCGACGAAGTGGTGAAAACGCTGTTCGAAGCGGTACTGATCGTGATCGTGGTGGTGTTCCTGTTCCTTGGCGCCCTGCGTTCGGTAGTGATCCCGGTGGTGACCATCCCGCTGTCGATGATCGGTGTCATGTTCTTCATGCAGATGATGGGGTACTCGATCAACCTGCTCACCCTGCTGGCGATGGTGTTGGCCATCGGCCTGGTGGTGGATGACGCCATCGTGGTGGTGGAAAACATTCATCGCCACATCGAGGAAGGCAAGACGCCGTTCGACGCCGCCATTGAAGGCGCCCGGGAAATCGCCATGCCGGTGATCTCGATGACCATCACCCTGGCGGCGGTGTATGCGCCGATCGGTTTCCTGACCGGCCTGACCGGGGCGCTGTTCAAGGAGTTCGCCCTGACCCTGGCCGGCGCAGTGGTGATTTCCGGCATCGTCGCCCTGACTCTTTCGCCAATGATGTGTGCGTTTCTGCTGCGTCACGACGAGAATCCCAGTGGCCTGGCCCATCGCCTGGACATGATTTTCGAACGCCTCAAGCGCCGCTACCAGAGCATGCTCCACGGCACCCTCAACACCCGGCCGGTGGTGCTGGTATTCGCCGTGATCGTGTTGTGCCTGATTCCGGTCTTTCTCAAATTCACCCAATCGGAGCTGGCGCCGGATGAGGACCAGGGCATCATTTTCATGATGGCCAACGCTCCGCAACCGACCAACCTCGACTACCTGAACACCTACACCGACGAGTTCATCTCGATCTTCAAGGCGTTTCCCGAGTACTACTCATCGTTCCAGATCAACGGTTTCAACGGCGTGCAATCGGGCATCGGTGGTTTCCTGCTCAAGCCATGGGACGATCGCAGTCGCACGCAAATGGAGATCCTGCCCGAGGTGCAGGCCAAACTGGAAAAGATCCCGGGGCTGCAGATCTTCGGCTTCAACCTGCCGTCCCTGCCGGGCACCGGCGAAGGCTTGCCGTTCCAGTTCGTCATCAACTCCTCCAACGATTACGAACTGCTGCTGCAAGTGGTCGACCGCGTAAAGAAACGGGCGATGGAATCCGGCAAGTTTGCATTTGTCGACGTTGACCTGGCCTTCGACAAACCGGAAGTGGTGGTGGATATCGACCGCGCCAAGGCCGCGCAGATGGGGGTTTCCATGCAGGATCTGGGGGGAACCCTGGCGACCCTGCTGGGTGAAGCCGAGATCAACCGATTCACCATTGAAGGTCGCAGCTACAAGGTCATTGCCCAGGTCGAGCGGCCGTTTCGCGACAATCCGGACTGGCTGAGCAATTACTACGTGAAAAACACCAAGGGCGAGCTGTTGGCGTTGTCGACCCTGATCACCGTCACCGACCGCGCCCGACCGCGCCAGTTGAACCAGTTCCAGCAACTCAACTCGGCCATCCTGTCCGGCGTGCCGCTGGTGAGCATGGGCGAAGCCATCGACCTCGTGCGCCAGATCGCCCGGGAAGAGGCACCGGTCGGTTTTGCCTTCGACTACGCCGGCGCCTCGAGACAGTATGTTCAGGAAGGCAGTGCCCTGTGGGTCACCTTTGCCTTGGCACTGGCGATCATTTTCCTGGTGTTGGCGGCCCAGTTCGAAAGCTTCCGCGACCCCCTGGTGATCCTGGTCACCGTCCCCCTGTCCATCTGCGGCGCGTTGATTCCGCTGTTCCTGGGGTGGTCGAGCATGAACATCTACACCCAGGTCGGGCTGGTGACGCTGATCGGGCTGATCAGCAAACACGGCATTCTGATCGTCGAGTTCGCCAACCAGCTACGCAAGGACAAGGGCCTGACGGCACGGGAAGCCGTGGAGGAAGCGGCGGCCATCCGCCTGCGTCCGGTGTTGATGACCACCGCGGCGATGGTGTTCGGCATGGTGCCATTGATCATCGCCACCGGTGCTGGTGCGGTCAGCCGGTTCGACATCGGCACGGTCATCGCGACCGGCATGTCGATCGGCACATTGTTCACCCTGTTTGTGCTGCCTTGCATCTACACGATGCTGGCCAAACCGGATAAGCCCTGATGCAGAGAAACCTGTGGGAGCGGGCTTGCTCGCGAAAGCGGTGTGTCAGACAACATCGTTGTTGAATGTTGAGCCGCTTTCGCGAGCAAGCCCGCTCCCACATTGAATCGTGCAGGTTGAAAATCCGGGCAAAAAAAAAGGCCTCGTTGGTGCGAGGCCTTTCATTTTGGCTTCAATCGGTTCAACTTTGCGGCCTCAATCCCTGAGAAAGTCCGAACATGAATAGCAACAAATCATGATCGGGTCGAGTGGCCACGGATGCCTTCGCAACCCGCGGCAACGGACAATGTTCTTCTGCGCTTATCGAGCTGAGAACCTGGGGGCGTGGTTGCTCCCAGGCTGCCATCGCGATCGATGCAACTGCCAAGGCTCCTACCAGAAACAAACCTCGTGCAATTTCGAGTTTCATCGCTATAAACCCTTGATAGCGCTGCCAAACGCCGTCTCATAAAAGTAGACGAGCTTTTTCCAGTCTGCGTCGCTGAACGACGAGTGGCGACGCAATTGCTTCAAGTCATGAACAGCTGCGCGATGGGTCGTCAGACGCTGTCGGCATTTTTCCAGATCGATCAGGGCCACTTCGACCTTGGCCGTCTCGCCCTCACCGGTCACGCGAACGAATACGTGCTTGTCGTAAAGGCAGCCGTGCTGCCAGCGGCCCTTGTGCATGCGAGCCAGGTTTTCAGCCAGGTCCTTGAGCACTCGTTCGTTAATGGCTTCACCATGACGCTCGCGACCGCCACCGGCGTACCAGCGATCGATTTCCTCGAAGCCGTCCAGCGACTTGGTGACCAGCAGGGCACGCCACTTGTGCACAGGATCGCGCTGTGCCCCACAGAACACGATCTCCGGAACCCGTACGCCAAGCGCGGTTACACCGGTGAGCGCGACATGCTCGCGCATGACCGTAGGCCGCCCGAAAGGGTGCTGCAAGCTACGATGGATATGCCCGGTCTGGCGCTTGACGTAGAGCAGTTGACCATCACTGCCCATCAGGCGTTGAACGCCGCTTTCCCCGCCGCGACGGACATTGGGTTCTTCTACCCATTCACCGCGCTGATTCCAGAAGTAATCGAAGCGGTCCTGGGGAACGACTTCCGTTTCTGCTGCACACTGCACTGCCATCCTGTTACCTCTTGCGTAATACGTAAACTCGCCACATGGCATAGAGCGGCAAAAAGTCCAGTTGTTCCTGGATCCGGAAACCCGCCTGCTCAAATTCCTTCTCTACGGTAGCGGCCGGTAACACAAACCGGTTTTGGTAACCTTCCTGCCCACGGGATTTCTCCGAACGCTTGCGTTTCCAGGCCTTGAAGTTGCCATCGACCCACAGCGAAAGGATCACGCTGTCGCGGGAAACCCGCTCGAATTCACGCAAGATAGCCATGCGATGCCCGGCGTCACCGATGTGGTGGAGCAAGCGCATGCAAAAAATGCTGTCGACGGCGTTGTCCGGCAAGGCGATGTCGAATGCAGACGTGTGCAAGGGTTGTACCCGCTTCACCACATCGGCCGGTTGCGCCTGGGTGGCGACCTTCAGCATGGACTCCGAGTTATCGGCACCGATGATCACACGGTTGGACTTTTCCGCCAACAAGGGCCAGAAACGCCCCGCACCACAAGGCAAATCGAGGACCAAACCAGGCTCGCCAACCAAGGCCAGCGCCTTGCGCGCCAGTTGTTCGTCACGCCAGTGAGACAATCGACGGCCGAGACCTTCCTGATGTTTGCGCAAATAGCGTTGCGCGTGTTGATCGTCGTACTTTTCAGAAAAATCGAGTTTGATCGGGCCGTCCATCATCAGGTCTCCTGAACTTCTGATGCAACTACCTTAGATTTTGTGGTGTCGGTGACTGGTCATCCATTTGTGAAAATATCGTTATGGGAAACCCAGAATTATTACAGGGTTTTACTGAATTGATAGGGTTTTCTGGGCAACCGACTCAACAGATCAAGTTCGGGATAGCTCCACCTGAAAACAGCAGCCACTGGGCTCCATCGTCGTCAGGCTGACGCTCCAACCCTGGTTTTCACAAATCCGCTGCACCAGTGAAAGCCCCAGGCCCAAGCCTTCCCCGCGTTTTTCAGTGCCCCGAACGAAGGGTTCGAACATCGCCTCGCGTTTTTCCTCGGGAATGCCCACACCGCTGTCTTCGACCAGAAATCCCGTGCCCGTCAGGCTCAGGCGAATGAAGCCCCGTTCCGTGTAATGCAAGGCGTTGCGCAGCAAGTTACCCATCACCGCGTGCAGGAGCGTCGCGTTGTAACTCTTGGCCTCAGGGTTGCCCGGTTCGAAGATCAGCTTCAACCCTTTGCTTTCAATGGGCTCGCGCCACAGACCGACCAGGCCCTCGGCTACCTGACCCAGGGGCTGCTGCGGCGACATGCCGGCGTCTTCGCGCTGGGCACGGGCCAGCATCAGGAAGGTTTGCACCAACTCACGCATTTCTTCACAGGCCCGGGCAATGCGCTCGACCTGGGCGCGACCGCGCTGATCGAGACCAGGATTTTCCAGCAACAACTCGCAGGAACTGGCCAATATCATCAGGGGTGTACGCAATTCGTGGCTGACATCGCTGGTAAACAAGCGCTCACGGGTCAGGGCCTGACGCAAGCGCCCGAGGGTAGCGTCGAAGGCCACGGCCAATTCGCCCACTTCGTCGGCGGCATAATCCGGGGCCAAAGGGGGGGCCAGGCCGAGCAGTTGATCGCGATGGCGTACCTGCCGAGCCAGCCGCACCACCGGCGCCATGACCTTGCGTGCCAGGACCCAGCCGAGAAACACCGCCAGCGCCAGGCTCAGTACGAAACCCACCAGCACCACGGCAAACAGCACCCGCTCGCGCTCTTCGAAGTCGCTCTGGTCCTGCAACAGCACGTAACGTCGGCCGTCGACGATTTCGACCATGGCGTGGTACGACAGGTTTTCACGGAAGACTTCGTGAAAACCCGGCTCCAGATGGCGCAAATCCTTGGGCAACCTGAAATCGCCTGGTCCGTTGCTGAAGTAGAACAATTGGTCCGGTTCGGGGCGATGGCTCCAGTCCGTGACATTGTCCATCAGCAACAGGCGCTGCAAATCACCGCCCAGGCCTGCCGAAATCAGTTTTTCTTCCACCAGGTGCACAGTCGCCACGATGCCCATGGCAAAGGCACCCGCCACCAGTGCGCTCATCAGCGCAAAGGCAATGATGATTCGTTGGGAAAGGCTCTGCTTAAACTCCATCACGCCCCTCGGCCAGGCGATACCCCACGCCGTGAACGGTTTGCAACAACGGCTTGGCGAACGGCTTGTCGATCACCTGGCGCAGTTGGTGGACATGGCTGCGCAGGCTGTCGCTGTCCGGACAGTCATCGCCCCAGAGCGCTTCTTCAAGAATTTCACGGCGCAACACATGCGGGCTTTTCTGCATCAACACGGCCAGCAATTTCAGGCCGACCGGGTTGAGTTTCAGCAATCGGCCTTCGCGGGTGACTTCCAGGGTATCGAGGTCATAGCTCAGGTCGCCGACCTGCAAGGTCCGCCGCCCGCCGCCCTGGGTCCGGCGCATGACTGCTTCGATACGCGCCGCCAGTTCAGACAGGGCAAACGGCTTGATCAGGTAATCATCGGCGCCGGACTTGAAGCCCTGCAGACGGTCGTCCAGTTGATCGCGGGCCGTGAGCATGATCACCGGCGTTTCGCGGCGGGCATCTTCGCGTAGCCGCTTGCACAGGGTGTAGCCATCGATGCCGGGCAGCATGATATCGAGCACGATCAAGTCGTAATGCTCGGTGGCCGCCAGATGCAGGCCAGACAGACCATCCTGCGCGCAATCCACGGTATAGCCTTTGAGCCCCAGGTAATCGGCCAGGTTGGCCAGGATATCGCGGTTGTCTTCAACCAATAGAATTCGCATGGGTATCTCTCCGTCCACAGTAACGGCCGTCGTGGCCCGCGCAGCTTAAGGCCAAGTGTGGCTCAGGGCTAGGATTGCGTGCTGCTGTAACCGTTGAAATCAAACGTTTGCGGCATTAACGACTTTTTCACTATCGACTCACAGGTTGACGACATAATCGGGTTCAAACTCTGCGCGGCTGCGCCTTTCAGAACACTTTACCGATCAAGGAACTCGCATGGTTTCGACCCTCGCCCGCCCCGCTCCTCGTCCGCTCAATTTCTGGGTGTGCCTTGGAATCCCTGCCGTTGCCGCGATCATTCTGGTGTTGCTCGAATTGACCAGTCTGGACATGGACCTGGCCAGGCTGTTTTACGACCCGGTCGCCGGGGAATTCATCGGACGCCACAGTTACTTCCTCGAGGATATCCTGCACGATCGCGCCAAGCAGGTAGTCATCGCCTTCTCGGTGTTTGCCATCCTCGGCTTCATCGCCTCGTTTTTCATGGCCAGGCTCAAACCGTTCAAGCGGGAACTGGGTTGCCTGGTGCTCTCGCTGGGGCTGGCGACGTCGTTTGTCACGCCGATGAAAGCGGTGACGGCGGTGCAATGCCCATGGAGCCTGGAGCAATTCGGCGGTCATGAAACCTACAGCGAATTGCTCAGCCCGCGCCCGGCCACCGAAAAGCCCGGTCGCTGCTGGCCCGGCGGCCATGCTGCGACCGGTTTCACCCTGTTTGCGTTGTTCTTCGTGCTGCGTGACCGCCGCCCGCGCATGGCCCGTGCGGCATTTGTCTTTGCATTTGCCTTGGGTTCGGTGTTTTCCATCAGCCGGATGATGCAGGGCGCACACTTCTTCTCGCACAACCTGTGGACGGCGGTGTTCTGCTGGCTGATTTGCCTGGGGTCGTATTACTGGATTCTTTATCGGCCTGCTTCCCGAGCCGACGCTGTTGCCAAAGCACAACCGGTGAGTGCCTGAAACACAGATCAAAAATGTGGGAGCGGGCTTGCTCGCGAAAGCGGCTCAACATTCAACAAACATGTTGTCTGACGCATCGCTTTCGCGAGCAAGCCCGCTCCCACACTAGACCGAGGCGCCTTTCAAATTCCCGGCAATAAAAAACCCCGCCTGCTGTCGCAGGCGGGGTTTTTTCGTACAGGGGTAAGGCTGGCTTACATCATGCCGCCCATGCCGCCCATACCGCCCATGTCTGGCATACCGCCGCCAGCACCGCCGTCTTTCTTCGGTGCATCAGCAACAGCAGCTTCGGTGGTCAGGATCAGACCGCCGATCGAGGCTGCAGCTTGCAGAGCCGAACGGGTAACCTTGGTAGGGTCCAGGATGCCCATTTCGATCATGTCGCCGTATTCGCCAGTCGCAGCGTTGTAGCCGAAGCTGCCTTCGCCGTTCTTGACCTTGTCGACGACTACGCTTGGCTCGTCGCCGGAGTTGGCAACGATCTGGCGCAGTGGCGCTTCAACAGCGCGACGCAGAACAGCGATACCCACGTCCTGATCGGCGTTGTCGCCTTTCAGTTCGGTCAGTGCTTCCAGAGCACGGATCAGGGCAACGCCACCGCCAGGTACCACGCCTTCTTCAACGGCTGCACGGGTAGCGTGCAGGGCGTCTTCAACGCGGGCTTTCTTCTCTTTCATTTCAACTTCGGAACCAGCGCCAACCTTGATCACTGCAACGCCGCCGGACAGCTTGGCCAGACGCTCTTGCAGTTTTTCACGGTCGTAGTCCGAGGAAGTCTCGGCAACCTGGGCACGGATCTGAGCGATGCGTGCTTCGATGTCGCCGTGTACGCCAGCACCGTCAACGATGATGGTGTTTTCCTTGGACAGGGTCACGCGCTTGGCGCTGCCCAGGTTTTCCAGGGTTGCGCTTTCCAGGCTCAGGCCGATCTCTTCGGAGATCACGGTACCGCCGGTCAGAACGGCGATGTCCTGCAGCATGGCCTTGCGACGGTCGCCGAAGCCTGGCGCCTTGACGGCTGCGACTTTGACGATGCCGCGCATGTTGTTCACAACCAGAGTCGCCAGGGCTTCGCCTTCAACGTCTTCGGCCACGATCAGCAGTGGACGGCCGGCTTTGGCAACGGCTTCCAGCACTGGCAGCATTTCGCGGATGTTCGAGATCTTCTTGTCGACCAGCAGGATCAACGGGCCGTCCAGCTCAGCGACCATGGTCTCTGGCTTGTTGACGAAGTACGGGGACAGGTAGCCACGGTCGAACTGCATGCCTTCAACAACCGACAGTTCGTTTTCCAGGCCCGAGCCTTCTTCAACGGTGATCACGCCTTCTTTACCGACTTTTTCCATGGCTTCGGCAATGATGTCGCCGATGGAGTTGTCGGAGTTGGCGGAGATGGTGCCTACCTGAGCGATAGCCTTGGTGTCAGCGCATGGCTTGGACAGGGCTTTGAGCTCTTTGACGATCGCGATGGTCGCTTTGTCGATACCGCGCTTGAGGTCCATCGGGTTCATGCCGGCAGCGACGGCTTTCAGGCCTTCGTTGACGATCGATTGAGCCAGAACGGTAGCGGTGGTGGTGCCGTCGCCTGCGTCATCGTTGGCACGGGAGGCAACGTCTTTGACCAGCTGCGCGCCCATGTTTTCGAAACGGTCTTCCAGTTCGATTTCCTTGGCTACGGAAACGCCGTCCTTGGTGATGGTCGGAGCGCCGAAGCTCTTCTCGATGATCACGTTACGGCCTTTCGGGCCCAGGGTCGCTTTTACTGCGTCAGCCAGGACGTTGACACCGGTGAGCATTTTCTTGCGGGCGGAATCGCCGAATTTAACTTCTTTAGCAGCCATGATCGATATTCCTTAAATACTTTGAAGTAGCGGGAAAATGAGCGGGTAATCAGCCTTCGATAACAGCGAGGATTTCGTTCTCGCTCATTACCAGCAGGTCTTCGCCGTCGACTTTCACAGTGTTGCTGCCGGAGTAAGGACCGAACACAACCTTGTCGCCCACTTTCACGGACAGTGCACGCACTTCACCGCTTTCCAGTACGCGGCCGGTGCCTACAGCGAGGATTTCGCCGCTGTTGGCTTTTTCAGCAGCCGA
The DNA here is from genome assembly GCF_059424105.1 of Pseudomonas sp. GW456-E7. Taxonomy (NCBI): domain Bacteria; kingdom Pseudomonadati; phylum Pseudomonadota; class Gammaproteobacteria; order Pseudomonadales; family Pseudomonadaceae; genus Pseudomonas; species Pseudomonas sp. GW456-E7. The sequence goes on from NZ_JBWKZB010000003.1 coordinate 131,338, forward strand.
ACCTGGCAGGACGATACCGCCAGCGGTTTTCTTTTCTTCTTCGCTGCGACGGATGACGACGCGGTCATGCAGAGGACGAAGCTTCATTGTCGATCTCTCCTAATTGTGGTTTTCATCGGCCGGTGTAGTCCCGGCGGGTTTAACAAAGGCCGGCGGTGCCGGTTGCGGTTCGTCAAGCGAACCGCGGAAGTCTGTCTGGCGTGTTCGCCAGAAACCTTGCGGTGACCGTTACATAAGGGCGCATAAGCTTATTACAAGGGCGGGTAGCGAAAATTTTTCAGGTCGATGCCCCGCAAACGAACACGGCACCCGAAGGTGCCGTGTCGATGGGCGTATTACTTGGTATCGCGGTGTTCGAACTCGCCTTCGATCACGTTGGGCTCGCGGCCCAGCGGCTCGCGAGGTGCCGGGCCGCCGCGGGCCTGGAGGTCGTCGGCGAACGCGCGCTGACGCATGGCCTGCTCTTCGGCGCGCTGGCGCATCTTGCCCGCCAGCAGACGGCGACTGAACGGCAGCAGCAGGAACAGGCCGATCACATCACTGATGAAACCCGGAAGAATCAGCAGGCCACCGGCCAATGCCAGCATCAGGCCTTCGAGCATGGTCTGGGCCGGCAACTCGCCGCGGTTCAGGCTTTCACGGGCACGCAGGGCCGTGGCCAGGCCGGCGATGCGCAGCACGAACACACCGAACATCGAGCCGAGAATGATCAGCAGCAGGGCCGGGAAAAACCCGATAGCCCCTGCCACCTTGACGAATACGAACAGCTCCAACACCGGGAACAGCAGAAAGAGCAACAAAAAAGGGCGCATCAAATGGTTCCTCAACGCAAGAATGCCTTGCCAGTTCACCTTAGATGACGTCGCCGTTTCGTGAATTCAAGCGTCGGCCGCTTCATTTTTCGGCCAATGTTCAGCGTGAGCCAGAGAAACCAAGGCTTCGCGGACTTGTGTCGGCGTATTACAAGGCGCTTGAAACGGCAACCAGTACAGGCTCTGGCCGATTCGCAGGTGCATGCCTTCGGTATCGATACCGGCCATTTGCGCCGGCACATTGTTCGGCAGCCCGGCCAGCTCGACGTAATGGGCGATGGCCTTGGCGTGATCCGCGTTCATGTGCTCGACCATGCTCACTTCGGCCTTGCCGGCGAACGGGTTGGCCAGGGTCAGGTCGCTGACCCAATGAATCGCGCCAAAACCGCCGATGTAACGGTGGCGCACCGGCTTGAGCACCCAGAAGTCGAAATCGTGGGCCTTGTGATAACCCTGCGACTCCGGGAAGTAGCGGTAGTAACGCTCGGAAGCGGCTTCTATGGAGGCTTCGTCTTCGAGCTGCTGTGCCTCAGCCAGGTAGGTCAGGCGACCAACGGCTTGCACATCCTCGGCTCCGCGCTCGCCCACGAACAGCGAGCATTTCGGGTCTTTCTGCAGATTATGGGTGTGCTGCGCGATGCGGCTGATCAGGATCAGCGGCCGGCCCTGCTCGTCCAGGCAGTAGGGAACCACGGAGCCAAACGGAAAACCGGGCATTGACTTGGAGTGCGTCGAGAGCACTCCACGGTATTCCTTGAGGAGCAATTCTCGTGCATGCTTAGCCGCTTCAACGCTCAATTTATGACTCCTTAGATAGAATCCGTCATAAAAACGGACAAGCTGCTGGTGAAAGTCCCAGCACGCCATCGGGGGCAGTTCTCATGTGTAGCCGGGTCACGTCAGGCGCAGATCGAGAGGCTCTCTACAAGGAAACCACTCAGACCTGCTACCGGGGGACATGCGAATGCAACTCACTGACAAAGTAATCATTATCACTGGCGGTTGCCAGGGTTTAGGTCGCTCCATGGCCGAGTATTTCGCCGGCAAGGGCGCGAAGCTCGCCCTGGTCGACCTCAATCAGGAAAAACTCGACGCCGCTGTCACGGCCTGCAAGGCCAAGGGTGTCGAAGCCCGAGCTTACCTGTGCAACGTCGCCAACGAAGAGCAAGTGACCCACATGGTCGCCCAGGTCGCCGAAGATTTCGGCGCGATCCACGGCCTGATCAACAATGCCGGGATCCTGCGTGACGGCCTGTTGCTCAAGGTCAAGGATGGCGAAATGACCAAGATGAGCCTGGCCCAGTGGCAGGCGGTCATCGACGTCAACCTGACCGGCGTGTTCCTGTGCACCCGTGAAGTCGCGGCAAAAATGGTCGAGCTGAACAACAGCGGCGCGATCATCAATATCTCGTCGATTTCCCGTGCCGGCAACATCGGCCAGACCAACTACTCGGCGGCCAAGGCCGGTGTCGCTGCGGCGACCGTGACCTGGGCCAAGGAACTGGCGCGCTACGGCATTCGCGTGGCCGGCATTGCACCGGGCTTCATCGAAACCGAGATGACCCTGGGCATGAAGCCTGAAGCGCTGGAAAAGATGACCGCCGGCATTCCGCTCAAGCGCATGGGCAAGCCGGAAGAGATTGCCCATTCGGCGGCTTACATCTTCGAGAACGACTATTACACCGGTCGGATTCTGGAGATGGATGGCGGGTTGCGGATCTAAAAGCACCACAAAACAAATGTGGGAGCGGGCTTGCTCGCGAATGCGTTGGATCAGTCAACCATCTGTTGAATGACACACCGCATTCGCGAGCAAGCCCGCTCCCACGGGGAAAGCATTTCAGATCATCAATCGTCGCTGATGCTGATGTTCGGCATCGCCGGCGTCAAAGCTTCCTGCAATACGATCCGCGCACCGACATGACGGGCCAGCTCCTGGTAAACCATGGCGATCTGGCTGTCAGGCTCGGCGATCACCGTCGGCTTGCCGCCATCGGCCTGTTCGCGGATGACCATCGACAGCGGCAACGAGGCCAGCAGCTCGACGCCATACTGGTTGGCCAGCTTCACGCCACCGCCCTCACCGAACAGATGCTCGGCATGTCCGCAGTTGGAGCAGATGTGCACGGCCATGTTTTCCACCACGCCCAGCACCGGAATGTTGACCTTGCGGAACATTTCCACGCCCTTGCGCGCGTCCAGCAAGGCCAGGTCCTGCGGGGTGGTCACGATGACTGCACCGGCCACCGGCACTTTCTGCGCCAGGGTCAGCTGGATGTCACCGGTACCCGGCGGCATGTCGATGACCAGGTAGTCCAGGTCGCCCCACGCGGTTTGAGTCACCAGTTGCAGCAAGGCACCGGAGACCATCGGACCACGCCAGACCATCGGTGTGTTGTCATCGGTGAGGAAGGCCATGGACATCACTTCGACGCCATGGGATTTGAGCGGGACGAACCATTTCTGATCCTTGACCTCAGGACGGGTGCGCTCCGGGATACCAAACATGATGCCCTGGCTCGGACCGTAGATGTCCGCATCGAGAATACCGACCTTGGCGCCTTCGCGAGCCAGGGCCAGGGCCAGGTTGGCCGCGGTGGTGGATTTGCCCACGCCACCCTTGCCGGACGCCACGGCCACCACGTTCTTGACGTTGGCCAGCCCCGGGATCTGCGCCTGGGCCTTGTGCGCGGCGATCACGCTGGTGATATCGACTTTGGCACTCGACACGCCATCCAGGCCTTGAATGGCCATTTCCAGCATCTGCGCCCAGCCGCTCTTGAACAGACCGGCGGCGTAACCCAATTCGAGCTGGACGCTGACGCGGTCGCCCTGGATGTCGATGTTGCGCACGCACCCGGCGCTGACCGGGTCCTGGTTCAGGTAAGGGTCGGTGTATTGGCGAAGGACGGCTTCCACCGCTGCGCGATTGACGGCGCTCATGGGCAACTCCGAAAACGGGACTGGAAAAGATGATGGGTATCGTACCTCAAAAGATCGCAGCCTTCGGCAGCTCCTACGAGTACCCCCTGTAGGAGCTGCCGAAGGCTGCGATCTTTTCTGGCTGCTCATCCAATGAAACAGGCTCACAGGATGAAAAATATGCGCCAGCGCTTTATAGTGGCCGACCTCCGTTTCATCAAGTAGCCGAGCCCCATGTCCGAGCCACGCAAGATCCTCGTCACCAGCGCCCTGCCCTATGCCAATGGTTCGATCCATCTTGGCCACATGCTGGAATACATCCAGACCGATATGTGGGTGCGCTTCCAGAAGCACCGCGGCAATCAATGCATCTATGTCTGCGCCGACGACGCCCACGGTTCGGCGATCATGCTGCGCGCGGAAAAGGAAGGCATCACCCCGGAACAACTGATCGCCAACGTCCAGGCTGAACACAGCGCCGACTTTGCCGAGTTCCTGGTCGACTTCGACAACTTCCACTCCACTCACGCCGAAGAAAACCGTGAGCTGTCGAGCCAGATCTACCTGAAACTGCGTGACGCCGGGCACATCGCCACACGCTCGATCACCCAGTATTTCGACCCGGAAAAGAAAATGTTCCTGGCCGACCGCTTCATCAAGGGCACCTGCCCGAAATGCGGTACCGAAGACCAGTACGGCGACAACTGCGAAAAATGCGGCGCGACCTACGCGCCAACCGACCTGAAGGATCCGAAGTCGGCGATCTCCGGCGCCACCCCGGTGCTCAAGGATTCCCAGCACTTCTTCTTCAAGCTGCCGGACTTCCAGGCCATGCTGCAAACCTGGACCCGCAGCGGCACCCTGCAGGATGCCGTGGCCAACAAGATCGCCGAATGGCTGGATGCCGGCCTGCAACAGTGGGACATCTCCCGCGATGCGCCGTACTTCGGTTTCGAGATCCCCGACGAGCCGGGCAAGTACTTCTACGTATGGCTCGATGCGCCGATCGGCTACATGGCCAGCTTCAAGAACCTGTGCAACCGCACGCCGGAACTGGACTTCGACGCGTTCTGGGGCAAGGACTCCACCGCCGAGCTGTACCACTTCATCGGCAAGGACATCGTCAACTTCCACGCCCTGTTCTGGCCAGCCATGCTCGAAGGCGCCGGCTACCGCAAGCCGACCGGGATCAACGTGCACGGCTACCTGACCGTCAACGGCCAGAAGATGTCCAAGTCCCGCGGTACCTTCATCAAGGCCCGCACCTACCTGGATCACCTGTCGCCGGAATACCTGCGCTACTACTACGCGTCCAAGCTGGGCCGTGGCGTCGATGACCTCGACCTGAACCTCGAGGACTTCGTGCAGAAGGTTAACTCTGACCTGGTGGGCAAGGTCGTCAACATCGCCAGCCGTTGCGCCGGGTTCATTCACAAAGGCAATGCCGGCGTGATGGTCGACACCAACGCCGCGCCTGAGTTGACCGAAGCCTTCCTGGCCGCCGCGCCAGGCATTGCCGACGCCTACGAAGCCCGCGACTTCGCCCGCGCCATGCGCGAGATCATGGGCCTGGCCGACCGCGCCAACGCCTGGATCGCCGACAAGGCTCCGTGGTCGCTGAACAAGCAGGAAGGCAAGCAGGATGAAGTCCAGGCGATCTGCGCCACTGGCGTCAACCTGTTCCGCCAGTTGGTGATCTTCCTCAAGCCTGTGCTGCCGCTGCTGGCCGCCGACGCCGAGGCGTTCCTCAACGTCGCACCGCTGACCTGGAACGACCACGCGACCTTGCTCGCCAATCACCAGTTGAACGAGTTCAAGCCGCTGATGACCCGCATCGACCCGGTCAAGGTACAAGCCATGACCGACGCCTCGAAAGAAGACCTGACCGCCAGCCAGACCGACACCGGCGAAGCCGCACCTGTCGGCAATGGCGAACTGGCCAAGGATCCTCTGTCGCCGGAAATCGAGTTCGACACCTTCGCGGCGGTCGATTTACGCGTCGCGCTGATCGTCAAGGCTGAACACGTGGAAGGCGCCGACAAGCTGCTGCGCCTGACCCTGGACATCGGTGACGAGCAACGCAACGTGTTCTCCGGGATCAAGAGCGCTTACCCGGATCCGTCCAAGCTCGATGGCCGCCTGACCATGATGATCGCCAACCTCAAGCCACGGAAAATGAAGTTCGGCATCTCCGAAGGCATGGTGATGGCAGCCGGTCCTGGCGGTGAAGAGATCTACCTGCTCAGCCCTGACAGCGGCGCCAAGCCGGGTCAGCGCATCAAGTAAGATCTGCGGCAAATCGATCCCACAGTCGTGCCTGGCGCGACTGTGGGATTTTCATGTCTGGCCCATACTGACTCCTACAGGGTTATCCAGCATCGGATAGGGACGATCATGACCGAAACGCTTTTGACGCTTATCAGTGCAGCCCTGATCAACAACCTCGTGTTGCACTGGCCGCTGGGCGTCGATCCGCTGTTGGCTAGCCAGCGCCGTCAGGTCCATGCCCTGGGCATTGCGACGACATGCCTGATGCTGCTCGTGGGCATGCTCGGCTACGCGCTCTACCACTGGCTGCTGGAGCCGCTGCAATTGACGGCGCTGCGTCTGTTTGTGTTTCTGCCATTGAGCGTGCTGCTGATCGACCCATTGCTGAAGCTACTGGCGCGGGTGTTTTCGACACTGTCGTTCGAAGGCCTCTGGCCATTGTTGCTGGGCAATGCCGGCGTGCTGGGCGTGACTTTGCTTAACGCTCAGGATGACAAGGGCTTCTTTCACGCCACAGCCTTGAGCCTCGGCGCAGGGCTGGGCTTCTGGCTGGTGTTGAGCCTGTTCACCGATTTGCGTGAACGCACGGCCGACAACGATGTGCCCCTGCCCTTTCGCGGCCTGCCGATCGACCTGATCAGTGCCGGCCTGATCGCAGTGGTTTTTCTCGGATTCAGCGGACTGATCAAAACATGAGTCTGATTCAACTCATCGACGCACTCTTGCCGCAAACCCAATGCGGCAAATGCGGCCACCCCGGGTGCAAACCGTACGCCGAAGGCATTGCCAGCGGCGAGCCGATCAACAAGTGCCCGCCCGGCGGCAACGAAACCATCGCGGCCCTGGCCGAGTTGTTGAAGGTGCCAGTGCTGGAACTGGACATCACTCGCGGTTCGGCACCTGCACAGATCGCCTATATCCGAGAAGCCGAGTGTATCGGTTGCACCAAGTGCATTCAGGCCTGCCCGGTCGATGCCATCGTCGGGGCGGCCAAATTGATGCACACGGTGATCATCGACGAGTGCACCGGTTGCGACCTCTGCGTAGCACCCTGCCCGGTGGACTGCATCGAAATGCGCCCGCTGCCGCTGGACACTGTATTGCCGGTGGTCGGGGGCCTGGCCCTCACACCGCAAGCGCGGCAGGCCCGTACCCTCAAGCGCGATCACGCGCGGCGCCGCTTCGAACAGCGCAATGCCCGATTGCAGCGCGAAGAGCAACAGAAAATCGCCGAACGCCAGGCCCGGCAACGTGCCACGCAACCTAGCGAAGCGGCAGTCGACCCGGTACAGGCCGCCCTCGAGCGCGTCCGTGCACAGAAAGCCGCCAATGCCGATGCCGCGCTGAAAAAGGCGAAGATCGATGTGGCGATGAGTCGGGCCCAGCTGCACAAATCGCTGAAAGCCTTCGGACATCCACCGACCTTCGAACAGCAATCGCAGTTGATTGTCCTGCAACAGCAGTTCGAAGACGCCGAACAAAACCTGGCGCAACTGGAAAGCGCCGCGCCACCTGCCACTGCGCCGACGGTCGCAAGGGTGTCGTCAAATGATGCCGATCTGAAACGGGCCAAGATCCAGTTGGCCATGCGCCGTGCCGAACTCAAGAAGGCTCAGGCCAACGAAGCACCGGCGGAGCACATCGAAGCCCTGGAGCGCGCACTCGGCGAAGCCGAACGCCAGGTGAACGCCCATGCCAGCCCTTGAAACCGTTGATGAGCGCCTGCAGCAGGCCATGAAGCTGGTGCTTCTGGCCACGCTGCCGGGAATGCTCGCCGCGTTCTGGCTATACGGCTGGGGCGTGTCGATCAACCTGGTACTGGCGGCCGCTGCTGCGCTGGCCGTTGAAGCGGCCGTCGTGCAATGGCGCAAGCAACCGCTGAGGCCAACCCTGAGTGACGGTAGCGCGTTGGTCAGTGCCACCTTGCTGGCTCTGGCGCTGCCGCCTTACTGCCCATGGTGGCTGACCCTCAGCGCAGCCGCTTTTGCGATGATCTTTGGCAAGCACTTGTATGGCGGCGTCGGCTCAAATCCCTTCAACCCGGCGATGCTCGGATTTGCTCTGGTACTGGTGACCTTTCCCCAACCCATGACCCATTGGCCATCACCCCATGGCATGGACCTGTTGAGTGGCTTGCAGCAAGTGTTCGGATTCGGCCAGGCACCGGATGCGTGGGTGCAGGCCACGGCACTGGACAGCCTGCGGATCAACAAAAGCCTGACCATGGATGAACTGTTTGCCGGCAATCCGGCATTCGGCCGCTACGGCGGACGCGGTGTGGAGTGGGTGAACCTGGCGTTTCTGGCGGGCGGAATGTTTCTCCTGCAACGAAGAGTGATCAGTTGGCATGCACCGGTCGGCATGCTGGCCAGCCTGTTCGTCATCAGCCTGCTGTGCTGGAACGGGACGGGCTCCGACTCCCATGGCTCGCCGCTGTTTCACCAGCTGACCGGTGCGACCATGCTGGGGGCGTTCTTTATCATCACCGAACCGGTATCCGGCGCCAGAAGCCCCGGGGCAAAACTGCTGTTCGGCGTCGGCGTCGGGCTCCTGACTTATCTGATTCGTACCTGGGGCGGGTATCCGGACGGCATCGCCTTTGCCGTGCTGTTGATGAACCTGTGCGTGCCGGCGCTGGAGCGGTTCGTGGCGGCCAGACAACAGCCGGAGGCGTCATGAACCGGACATCAAGCATCACGCTTCTGGTGTTTTTGGCCGCACTGGGCATGGGCGTGACGTACTTCGTGCAACTCGGCAGCGCGCCGCGCATTGCAGCCGAACAGCGCCTGCTCGACAGCCGGAATCTGCTGGACCTGATACCGTCAGACAGCTACGACAATCAACCACTCGACCACCCCATCAGGATCGAAACAACCACCCTGGCAAACAGCACCTTGCTGGGTGGCTATCTGGCGACCCGGGGCGAGCAACCCGTCGCCGTGTTGCTGCGCAGTCAAACCCTCGGCTACACCGGTGCCATCGAGCTACTGATCGCTGTCGATGCCAATGGCAGGTTGCTGGGTGTCAAAACCCTCAAACAGTCGGAAACACCTGGGCTGGGGGCACGGATCGCCGAGTGGCCCAATGGCTGGCTGCAGGTTTTTTCCGGAAAAACCCGAACAGAACCCGGTGACAGTGGCTGGGCGCTGAAAAAGGATCAGGGGCAGTTCGATCAGATCGCAGGCGCGACCATCACCTCAAGAGCGGTGATCAATGCCGTGCACGATGCCTTGCGCTACTTTGATGAACACCGGCAACAACTGCTCGCGAACCCTGCCCATGGATAACTCATCGACTCTACCCAACGCCCTGATGCTGACGCCGCTGATCGGTGCCACCCACTCGCTGATGGCCGCACTTGGCCTGTGCCTGATGTTCATGGTGGTGACCCAGTTGTTCAGTCCGGCCATGGGCGCCCTGCGATCCCGACTGGTCCCGGCGGCCCGCTTGCCGGCCAGCGTTCTGTTGGCCGCCACGCTCACCAGTTGCGCGGAACTCACGGCACAAGCCTGGTCGCTGCAATGGCAGCAACATCTGGGTTTTTATGGCGCCATGATCGCCTTGCAATGCGTCGTACTGGAGCACACCGGGTTCTTTCACAACGGCTGGCGCCAGCGCCTGCGACTCAGTGGCCTGTTTGTCACGCTGATGATCGCTATGGGACTGCTGCGCGAACTCATCGGCAACGCAACCCTGGGAAACCGACTATCGTGGCTGTCCGGTGCAATACAAGCTGACTGGCAAGGCTGGGTGCTGGTGACCGATGGTGGTCTGCGCCTGGCCACATTGGTCCCTGGCGGGTTCATTCTGCTCGGACTGCTGATCGCCGCCTGGCAGGCCCGGCGCCCCACAACCACACATTGATTGCCCACGAGGAAACGCACTGCCCATGAATGCCGCAAAACGTCTGGAAATTTTCCGCAGACTGCACGAAGACAACCCGGAACCCAAGACCGAACTGGCCTATTCCTCACCGTTCGAATTGCTGATTGCCGTGATTCTCTCGGCGCAGTCGACCGATGTCGGCGTCAACAAGGCCACCGCCAAGCTGTTCCCGGTCGCCAATACCCCGGCAGCGATCCATGCCCTGGGTGTCGAGGGACTGTCGGAGTACATCAAGACCATCGGCCTGTACAACAGCAAAGCGAAAAACGTGATCGAAACCTGCCGCTTGCTGGTCGAGCGTCATGCCGGTGAAGTGCCGCAAACCCGCGAAGAGCTGGAAGCGCTGCCCGGCGTCGGCCGCAAAACCGCCAATGTGGTACTCAATACGGCATTCCGTCAGCTGACCATGGCTGTCGACACGCATATATTCAGGGTCAGTAACCGCACCGGCATTGCACCCGGCAAGAATGTGGTGGAAGTCGAGAAAAAACTGATGAAATTCGTGCCCAGGGAGTACTTGCTCGACTCCCATCACTGGCTGATCCTTCACGGCCGCTATGTCTGCCTCGCCCGCAAGCCCCGATGCGGAAGCTGCCGGATCGAGGACTTGTGCGAATACAAGCACAAAACCTCCGACGATTGAGGCGCTATTGGGATTGTTGAATTGTCGATTGAAAAAATCTTTTTTACCCGCCGGGAGATTGTCGATATAAGGAGCGCCAAAGGCCTTCTTAGCCTGGAGCAACTAAATGAGTACTGGCAAAGAGCAATTGGACGTAGAAGACGACTTCACCACCGCCGAAACCGATGACGCCGAGCCGGTGGTTGAAGTAGCGAAAACTAATCTGAGCAAACGCCGCACCATCGACAATCTGCTGGAGGAGCGCCGACTGCAAAAGCAATTGGCCGACTACGATTTTGACTTATGACACCTGAAAGCCTCCCGAAACGGAGGCTTTTTTTTGAGTGCCATATTTAGACATACGCCCCTTGTCGCAAAAATACGCCATCACACCAGACCGTTGCGTTGGGCCAGTTCGATCAAATCGACCAGGGACCTTGCATTGAGTTTGAGCAACAGGCGGGTCTTGTAAGTACTGACTGTTTTATTGCTGAGAAACATTCCATCGGCAATTTCCTTATTGGTTTTCCCTCTGGCCAACTGCTGCAGGACCATCATTTCCCGCCCCGACAACCGATCAACCATGTCGGCCTCACTGGCATTCCCCAAGCTGCAGCGCACGGTATGCAAGGCTTGATTGGGAAAGTAACTGTAGCCTGACAACACGGCCTTTATTGCACTGAGCAACTCCGTCAGGTCTTGTTGTTTGCAGACATAACCGGCCGCACCGGATTGCATGCAACGCATGGAAAAATGACCCGGTGCCTGGGAAGTCAGGATCAGCACTTTCATCGGCATTGAGGTCGAAGACAAACGCGCGATAACTTCCAATCCGTCCAGCTTCGGAATCCCGATATCCAGAATGACAATATCCGGCGTAAGTTCACGGGCTAGTTGCAGTGCATCCACACCATTATCGGTTTCTGCAATAACTTCGTAGCCATGACGTTCCATTAGCATACGTACCGCAAGACGAATGACGGGGTGATCATCCACGATCAGCACTTTATTCATGGGCAAGTCCAATTTTCGCTGTTCGAATTTTTAGAGCCCGCACAATAGCCTAGTCGTTTCCCCCATGGCATGTCGCCCTTTCCAACCACCCACACCAAGAGACATACCCTACAAACAACACGGATTTCTCCTACAAGAATCCCTCGAGCGGAATGAGTTGAAAACTGTATCAGCGTCATGGTGGTGCAGTTTTCAGCAAACCACTCTATCGATTTACAAACAGAATTTTCCAAAAGCCAGCGTGAACAGCCGCCCCCTGACAAACACAAGTATCAACTTCTGCACTAAAACGTAACTGATATTTTCGCACTCAACATTCACACCAGAAATATCACACACCAGACATCCAATTACTCTTACAGCGAATTATATTTTTTGAGCAATCATTAAAGCACCACCAGCAATCATAAAAAACTCCAATACAGCCACATCAAACAAACTTCAAAAAACACTCAAAAAATGAGAATTCAACATGAGTACAGAACATGGCAGAAAGCTAATCACCAACCCAATGACAATCATTGCGATATTCGCAACACTCTCTGAAACTTCGGCCGCCGTTTCTCTCCCCTTCCTTGACCAAGAGGAAAGAGAACTCTACGTCTGGTTTCTGATCAGCTTTCCGTTTTATTTACTTTTACTTTTTTTCGCGACACTCAACTTCAACTACCGATCACTGTATGCGCCTTCCGACTTTGAAAAGGGAAAACACTTCATGAAAGCGATGGAAGATGCAGGGCGGTCGGAAAAAAAAGCATCCGGGAAGTTGTCAGGGAATCCCGCTACGGAAACGTCAACGAATGGCCAGCAGCCAGCTCGGTCGCCCTGCGGTGCACAGGACCCGCCAACGGAGATGGGCCTGCACAGCACCGTCTTCGTTCAGCATCAACTTCAGTTACCGGAATCTGTAAAAAACCTGTGCATCGTTGATACACGCGGTATGAGCAAGGAGGTTGAATTTGAAACGCTGCTGGAAAAAATCCAGAAACCGCGGGAAAAGATGGCGTACGTGATTCTGTTTGTCACTTGTGCCATTTCAGAGACCTTACTGAAGGCCAGTGCGCTCAAACACTCCAGGCAGAGCCGGAAGCATTGCTCCGCCTATTACATTGCCTACGATCCGGCCTCGCACAGGCTGACGGTCATTGATCAAGCCGGGCAACCGGCAAACAACAACGCGTAGAGCCAGACAGACCATCGGAAGGAAATGGACAGGAAACCGTGAGCGGCAACGAATGCACCCAACATCGCAGTAACTGGCATCACACCCCGTTTTCAGGTGCCTGACCTCGTCAAGGACGAGCTCAGGCACCCATCACGAGCTCAAAGGTCTCAGAACAGCTTCCGACCTTTGTTCGCCGCAATGCGCATGCGCAAGGCGTTGAGCTTGATGAAGCCCGCAGCATCCGCCTGGTTGTACGCGCCGCCATCTTCTTCGAAAGTAGCAATGTTGGCGTCGAACAGCGAGTCGTCGGACTTGCGGCCAGTGACAATCACATTGCCCTTGTACAGTTTCAGGCGCACAACGCCGTTCACGTTGACCTGGGACGCATCGATCATCTGTTGCAGCATCAGACGTTCAGGGCTCCACCAGTAGCCGGTGTAGATCAGGCTGGCGTACTTGGGCATCAACTCGTCCTTGAGGTGAGCCACTTCGCGGTCCAGGGTGATCGATTCGATCGCACGGTGGGCACGCAGCATGATGGTGCCGCCAGGGGTTTCGTAGCAGCCACGGGACTTCATGCCCACATAGCGGTTCTCGACGATGTCGAGACGACCGATACCGTGCTCGCCACCGATACGGTTCAGGGTCGCCAGCACGGTGGCCGGCGTCATTTCGACGCCATCCAGCGCGACGATGTCGCCGTTGCGGTAGGTCAGTTCCAGGTACTGCGGCTTGTCTGGAGCGTTTTCCGGGGAAACGGTCCAGCGCCACATGTCTTCTTCGTGCTCGGTCCAGGTGTCTTCCAGCACGCCGCCCTCATAGGAGATGTGCAGCAGGTTGGCATCCATGGAGTACGGGGATTTCTTCTTGCCGTGACGCTCGATCGGGATCGCGTGCTTCGCGGCGTAGTCCATCAGCTTTTCACGGGACAGCAGGTCCCATTCGCGCCAGGGAGCAATCACTTTCACGCCAGGCTTCAAGGCGTACGCGCCCAATTCGAAACGAACCTGGTCGTTGCCCTTGCCGGTGGCGCCATGGGAAATGGCGTCAGCGCCGGTTTCGTTGGCGATTTCGATCAGGCGCTTGGCAATCAGCGGACGAGCGATGGAAGTACCCAGCAGGTACTCGCCCTCGTAAACGGTGTTGGCGCGGAACATCGGGAAAACGAAATCGCGCACGAACTCTTCGCGCAAGTCGTCGATGTAGATCTCTTTGACGCCCATGGCCTGAGCCTTGGCGCGTGCAGGTTCGACCTCTTCGCCCTGACCCAGGTCAGCGGTGAAGGTCACCACTTCACAGTTATAAGTATCCTGCAGCCACTTGAGGATCACCGAAGTGTCCAGGCCGCCGGAATACGCCAGAACGACCTTGTTTACGTCCGCCATGCCATCACTCCACGGGGTTCTACGGAAAGCCGTGAAGTCTACCGCTCATGCAGGATAATTTACAGAGGCGCGACAGCTTATGACGACCAAGCGACAGAATCTGTCGAGAGCGCGACGATGACCGAAGGGTCAGGACGTTGCCGAAGTGGCCGCTTTCGTCGCCTGCGGGGCGACTTGTTCCGCGGGCGCTCCCCGCTCCAGACGTACCGCTACCCGACGGTTCTTCGCACGGTTGGCGTTGTTGGTATTGGGCGCCAGCGGATAACGTTCGCCATGGAAACGCAGGGTGATTTGCGACTCCTGGATGCCGTTGGCCTTGAAGAACTCCATCACTGCCAGGGCCCGGCGCCGCGACAGGTCGCGATTGGTCAGGCGATTGCCGCTGTTGTCGGAGTGACCGTCGAGCTCGATGTGATTGACCGTCGGATCAGCCTTCATGTACTCCAGCATCACCTGCAGCTTGGCTTTCGCGGCGCTGTCGAGCTCGATCCCGCCGCCAGGGAAGCCAATTTGGGATTGTTTCACCTGCTCGAAGTTCTGCGGCAACAGTTTGGCCACGCAGCTTTGATAATCGGCAAACGCCTGGGTGAACCTGACCGGCAGCAAGCGCACTTCCGACACCCGGCCATCTCCCGAGGAACGGCGAACCACCGGGCTGCGACCGTCCATCAGACCGCTGATCAGGCGTCCGGCCTGCGCCTGTGAACTGTTGAACAACACGTTGCCGCTGCCGATCCTCACCGTGCCCAGGTTGATATCGTCGCGCCCCGGTTGCCACGGTGCGGCAGCGGCCAGCAAGGTCGCCGAACCTCCGCCCATCATCGGGTTATAGGCTTTCAGACGAAACGTTGCCTGCTCACCGGCCTTGCGCACGAACTCACCCGAGCCGAAGTCGGTAATCGGCTGCGTCAGGCGGCATTCGAACTTGTCGCCTTCGACCGTCCACTCAATGCTCTCCAGGCGGGTCTGAAAAGTGAGCGCCATCGCGGGAAGGCTGGCAAACACACTGAGCAAGGCTAAATAACGCTGGCGCACGGGAGGCTCCACTGGCTTCTACAACAAAAAGACCGACACACACATGTTTACGGCATACCTGTTGGATATCGGAAGCTTGCGGCAAAACTTGATAGCGAGTGCCTGCAAGAGTCTTTTCCGGTAGCATTCCCTTGAGTTTGACCCGCCTGGAATCCCCTCATGTCCGACCGCCTGACCCTGCTGCGTCCCGACGACTGGCACATTCATCTTCGTGATGGTGCCGTGTTGACCAATACCGTCGCGGATGTCGCGCGCACCTTTGGCCGCGCCATCATCATGCCCAACCTGGTTCCACCGGTGCGCAACGCGGCCGAAGCCGACGGCTATCGCCAGCGGATTCTCGCTGCCCGCCCTGCCGGCAGCCCGTTCGAGCCGCTGATGGTCCTGTACCTGACCGACCGCACCCAGCCTGAAGAGATCCGCGAGGCCAAGGCCAGCGGATTCGTGCACGCCGCCAAGCTGTACCCGGCCGGCGCG
Source organism: Pseudomonas sp. GW456-E7 (assembly GCF_059424105.1). NCBI lineage: Bacteria > Pseudomonadati > Pseudomonadota > Gammaproteobacteria > Pseudomonadales > Pseudomonadaceae > Pseudomonas > Pseudomonas sp. GW456-E7. The sequence goes on from NZ_JBWKZB010000003.1 coordinate 146,923, forward strand.
ACCACCAACTCGGACTCTGGTGTTACCAGCATCGACAAGATTTTCCCTGCACTCGAGGCCATGGCCGAAGTCGGGATGCCGTTGCTGATCCACGGTGAAGTCACCCGTGGCGATGTCGACGTGTTCGACCGCGAAAAAATCTTCATCGACGAGCACATGCGACGTGTGGTCGAGCGTTTCCCGACGCTCAAAGTGGTGTTCGAACACATCACCACCGCTGACGCCGTGCAGTTCGTCAACTCGGCTTCGGCCAACGTTGGCGCGACCATCACCGCGCATCACCTGCTGTACAACCGCAACCACATGCTGGTGGGCGGGATTCGGCCGCATTTCTACTGCCTGCCGATCCTCAAGCGCAATACGCACCAGGAAGCCCTGCTCGACGCCGCCACCAGCGGCAGCGAAAAATTCTTCCTCGGCACCGACTCGGCCCCCCACGCCCAGCACGCCAAGGAAGCCGCTTGTGGTTGCGCTGGCTGCTACACCGCCTATGCGGCGATCGAGATGTACGCCGAAGCGTTCGAGCAGCGCAATGCGCTGGACAAGCTCGAAGCCTTCGCCAGCCTCAACGGCCCGCGTTTCTATGGCCTGCCGGTCAACACCGATCGCATCACCCTGGTCCGCGAAGAATGGACCGCCCCTGCCAGCCTGCCGTTTGGCGAGCTGACCGTTATCCCGCTGCGCGCCGGTGAAAAACTGCGCTGGCGCCTGCTGGAGGAACACGCGTGAGTGAAGACCATTTCGACGACGAACTGGAAGGCAATGGCGGCGGTGGCGGTTCCCGTCATCCAATGGCCGCACGGTTTCGTGGTTACCTGCCGGTTGTCGTCGACGTAGAAACCGGTGGCTTCAACTCCGCCACCGACGCCCTGCTGGAAATCGCCGCGACCACCATCGCCATGGATGAAAAGGGTTTTGTCTACCCGGATCACACCTACTTCTTCCGTGTCGAGCCATTCGAAGGTGCGAACATCGAAGCGGCGGCCCTGGAATTCACCGGGATCAAGCTCGATCACCCGCTGCGCATGGCCGTGAGTGAAGAGTCGGCCCTGAACGATATCTTCCGCGGCGTGCGCAAGGCCCTCAAGGCCAACGGTTGCAAACGGGCGATCCTGGTCGGGCATAACAGCAGCTTCGACCTGGGCTTCCTGAACGCGGCGGTTGCGCGCCTGGACATGAAGCGCAATCCGTTCCATCCGTTCTCCAGTTTCGATACCGCGACGCTCGCTGGCCTGGCATACGGCCAGACCGTGCTGGCCAAGGCGTGTCAGGCAGCGGACATCGACTTCGACGGTCGCGAGGCCCACTCGGCGCGCTATGACACCGAGAAGACGGCAGAGCTGTTCTGCGGCATCGTCAATCGCTGGAAACAGATGGGTGGTTGGGAAGACTTCAACGATTGATGGCACTCACGAATCAATGTAGGAGCGAGCTTGCTCGCGATGGTCGTTAACGATAACGCGGGCGTTCTGGTTCCCCGCGGTGTTCTTGAGTCCATCGTCGGAACGCCGCCCGGAGCAAGCTCGCTCCTACAGGGATTTCAGTCGCAGATTTATTCCCGCGCATAAAAAACCGGCCTCGACGGCCGGTTTTTTTTACCTGCAGCGTGCGCCTTACAGAGCGGCAGCGTGCTCGGTCAGGTAAGCCGCAACGCCTTCTGGCGAAGCGTTCATGCCTTTGTCGCCTTTCTTCCAGTTGGCAGGGCAGACTTCGCCGTGCTCTTCGTGGAATTGCAGAGCGTCGACCAGACGCAGCAGCTCTTCCATGTTACGGCCCAGCGGCAGGTCGTTGATGATCTGCGAACGGACAACGCCTTTGTCGTCGATCAGGAACGCGCCACGGAACGCTACGCCGTCAGCGGACTGAACGTCGTAGGCCTTCATGATTTCCTGCTTGATGTCGGCAGCCATGGTGTAGCGAACTTCGCCGATGCCGCCGTTGTTGACCGGGGTGTTGCGCCAGGCGTTGTGGGTGAAGTGCGAATCGATCGACACAGCGACCACTTCAACGTTGCGCGCCTTGAACTCGGACATGCGGTTGTCCAGAGCGATCAGCTCGGACGGGCAAACGAAGGTGAAGTCCAGCGGGTAGAAGAACACCAGGCCGTATTTGCCTTTGATCGCCGAAGACAGGGTGAAGCTGTCTACGATCTCGCCATTGCCGAGTACGGCCGGTACGGTGAAGTCAGGGGCTTGTTTGCCTACGAGTACGCTCATTGGATATCTCCTGGTGTAATAGCGTGAGAAACAGGGTTCGCATCAGCCTGCCACCCTGAGGCGACAGCCCTGTGACACGAACCCCGGTCGCAAAAGACCGGCCATCATACACCGCGTGTTTGAGCTGGCTTAGCTGTTTTTTCCCGGTACGATGAAATCCCCGACGGTTTTGTATCTTCGGTTTGCCATATAGACCGTTCGTCAGCCACCCCCGCTTATGACAAAAAGTACTCTGAAACCACTTTGACAATCATTCTCGTTAACATTAAGATCCATCGCAATTGAGTCACAATCAGCGACGGTCTTCCTTATGTATGTTTGCCTCTGCACTGGCGTCACCGACGGTCAAATCCGCGATGCGATCTATGAAGGATGCTGCAGCTACAAGGAAGTCCGTGTGGCTACCGGCGTTGCCAGTCAATGCGGCAAATGTGCCTGTCTTGCCAAGGAAGTGGTCCGCGAGACCCTGACAAAACTGCAAACGGCCCAGGCTGCAATTCCCTATCCAGCAGAATTTACAGCCGCTTAAGTATCGATTTTCAAAGAACCGGACATATGTCCGGTTTTTTTATGCCTCAAAATCAACTAGTTATGCTCTAGACGCGGAACACAAACATTCTTATTCCGATTAATTTTCATTTAAGTTTCAATAACTTAGGTTTGACACTATTAAATACGCGGCTCAAACTCTGTTCTATTGACAGCTAATACAGGGCAGGACCCCATCATGAAAGGCGACGTTACAGTCATCCAGCATCTCAACAAGATCCTTGCCAATGAGCTGGTCGCGATCAATCAATACTTCCTGCATGCGCGCATGTATGAGGATTGGGGCCTGAACAAGCTCGGCAAGCACGAGTACCACGAATCCATCGACGAGATGAAGCACGCGGACAAGCTGATCAAGCGGATCCTGTTCCTTGAAGGCCTGCCGAACGTCCAGGACCTGGGCAAGCTGCACATCGGCGAGCACACCAAGGAAATGCTCGAGTGCGACCTGCGTATCGAGAAAACCGGCCATGCCGACCTGAAAGTGGCTATCGCGCATTGCGAAAAAGTTGGCGACTTCGGCAGCCGTGAGCTGCTTGAAGATATCCTCGAGTCCGAAGAAGAACATATCGACTGGCTGGAAACCCAGTTGGGCCTGATCGACAAGATCGGTCTCGAAAACTATCTGCAATCGCAGATGGGTGAAGACGAGTAGGAGATGCCGAAGGCTGCGATCTTTTGACTTTCCAGGATCAAAAGATCGCAGCCTGCAACAGCCCCAACAGACACAATAAAAAGCCCCGCCCTCTTTCGAGTGGCGGGGCTTTTTTAATGCTGAAGATCAAGAGATCGCAGCCTTCGGCAGCTCCTACAGGGGAGCCGCCCGAATCAGGCTTCGGTCTTTGGAGCAGCGGCCTTGGCGGCGGCGTCCTTGATCAGGCTCTGCAGCGAACCGTCAGCAGCCATTTCAGTCATGATGTCGCTACCACCGACCAGCTCACCGGCAACCCACAGTTGCGGGAAGGTTGGCCAGTTGGCGTATTTTGGCAGGTTGGCGCGGATTTCCGGGTTCTGCAGGATGTCCACGTACGCAAACTTTTCACCACACGCCATCACGGCCTGTGCAGCTTTCGCGGAGAAGCCGCACTGCGGGGCATTTGGCGAGCCTTTCATGTAAAGCAGAATGGTGTTGTTGGCAATCTGCTCTTTAATCGTTTCGATGATATCCATGGAGCACCTCGGCTGAACTTTCCGACTCATGGGTCGGCACGGTGGCGCATTGTAACGGAAAGCCGAGCGCCCTGCTCGGTCTCTCCGTCAGACTGATTCAAGCCGCCGCCACGGTCACTGGCACGCCATTGAGCGCGGCATTTCCCGACAGTTCGTCAATCCGGCATTCGTCGGTCAGGTCGTTGGCGCTGGAGCCCGGCTGGCTGCTGGCAATCGACATTTGCACGCCCGGCCGCGCGTGGCCCCAGCCGTGCGGCAGGCTGACCACGCCTTTCATCATATCAAGACTGCCCAGCACTTCGACCTCAATCACACCCACCCGCGAACTGACCCGAACGCGCTGTCCGTCACTGAGCCCGCGACTGGCCAGGTCATCCGGATGCATCAGCAACTGGTGTCGTGGCTTGCCCTTCACCAACCGATGATAGTTATGCATCCATGAGTTGTTGCTGCGTACATGCCGGCGGCCAATCATCAACAACTCGTCGGCGGCCGGCGCCTTCAAGGCGGCGAAGCGCGCCAGGTCAGCGAGAATCGCCGCCGGCGCGGCCTGGATGCGTTGATTGGCAGTCTTCAGGCGCGGTGCAAGGTTAGGCTTGAGCGCGCCAAGATCGACGCCATGGGGATGATCGAACAAAGTCGCCAGCGATAGCTTGTGCTCTGAGGTGTCGCCGTACATCCCCATGCGCAGGCCGCGATCGATCATTTGCGCCGGGGCGATGGTAGGTTTCAACTCTTTGCCGGTCCTGGCGGCAAACGCCTTGGCCAGCCCGACGAAGATCTCCCAGTCGTGCAATGCCCCTTCGGGCTTGGCGAGGATTGCGCGGTTGAAACGACTGACGTTGCGCACCGCGAACAGGTTGAATGTGGTGTCGTAATGATCGTTTTCCAGCGCCGATGTGGACGGCAGGATCAGGTCGGCGTAGCGCGTGGTTTCATTGATGTACAGGTCGATGCTGACCATGAAATCAAGCCCGTCCAGTGCCTGCTCGAGTTTTCGGCCATTGGGCGTGGACAGCACCGGATTGCCCGCCACGGTGATCAGCGCCCGGACTTGCCCTTGCCCTTCGGTGAGCATCTCTTCGGCCAGCGCAGAGACTGGCAACTCTCCGGCGTATTCCGGGCGCCCGGAAACCCGGCTCTGCCACAAATTGAAATGCCCGCCCGAAGTCGTCGCCACCAGGTCCACCGCCGGCTCGGTGCACAAGGCCCCCCCTACGCGGTCGAGGTTGCCGGTGACCAGATTGATCAACTGCACCGCCCAGTGACAAAGTGTTCCGAATGCCTGGGTCGAGACGCCCATGCGGCCATAACAGACAGCCGAGGGCGCCGCGGCGAAGTCTCGCGCCAATTGACGGATCTGTTCGGCCGGTACGGCGCACAACGGACTCATGGCCTCGGCGGTGAACGGCGCGACGGCCTCCCGCACGTCCTCCAGACCGTCTACCGGCAGATGGCCGTCGCGGGTCAGGCCTTCAGCGAACAAGGTGTTGAGCAACCCGAACAACAGCGCGGCATCACCGCCCGGGCGTACGAACAGATGCTGATCGGCAATCGCCGCCGTTTCACTGCGGCGAGGGTCGACCACCACCACTTTGCCACCCCGGGCCTGTATCGCCTTCAAGCGTTTTTCCACATCCGGCACGGTCATGATGCTGCCGTTTGAAGCCAGCGGGTTGCCGCCCAGGATCAGCATGAAATCGGTGTGATCGATGTCCGGGATCGGTAGCAGCAAACCGTGGCCGTACATCAAATGACTGGTCAGGTGATGGGGCAATTGATCAACCGACGTCGCGGAAAACCGATTACGGGTTTTCAGCAGGCCGAGGAAGTAGTTGCTGTGGGTCATCAACCCGTAATTGTGCACGCTCGGGTTGCCTTGATAGACCGCCACGGCGTTTTGCCCATGGCGCTCCTGAATCGCCGCAAGGCGCTCGGCCACCAGGTTGAATGCCGCGTCCCACTCGATGGGTTGCCATTCATTGCCCACCCGCTGCATCGGCTGATGCAGGCGATCCGGATCGTTCTGGATGTCTTGCAAGGCCACGGCCTTGGGGCAAATGTGGCCACGACTGAATGCGTCCAGGGGATCGCCCTTGATCGACGTGATCTGCACACTGCCGTCTTCGACCTTGGTGGTTTCGATGGTCAGGCCACAGATGGCTTCGCACAAATGGCACGCACGGTGATGGAGAGTCTTGGTCATGGCCAGTCTGTCTTGTCATGGGCGGGCACCGATGGCCGCGGAAACAAAACTATGGCGCCAGACCCGACGCCACACCAGCGACGTTCGTCTTGTGAATCGAGGGATATCAGGCCAGCCGATGGCCGCGCGGGTTCAGTTCGACGGCAGCCTGGGCGGGGCCTGCAACTGGACTTCCTGGAGGTTTTCGAACGCCCCGTGAGCGACATCGACACCGGCCAGTTCGCCAATCAGGCGCCAGTGTTCGTCGAGCCCGGCACTGATGGTGGCCATGCGATCGATCATGTGACGACCGGCAGCCCGGGTGATCTCGTCTTCGCTGCGCAACAACTCGAAGGACATCGTCGTCATCGAAGCGGTGAGGTGAGTCAGCGAGCGAGCCGTGAGGCCCAGCAGCTCCATTAACAGCTGTTCTTTCGATTCCATCGGGAAGCTTCCGCGTCACTCGAGATTTATTTATAACCCAGCACTTTGCATTAGCAAATATTTCAAGCTGGCGACACACGGCTCAAGACCTGGAACGGCAAGTCAGAAACCGACTGTCAGCGCACCATTGCCGCCCCGCCTGATTGCCAAGCCCCGAGAGGCCGGTGTACAAATGAACCGCTGTTTTCAGGAAACAGGCTTCAAAAGCGCTACCTCGGTGAACCCGTAGCACCTCTGAAACTCCCTAAAAACTGTAGCCCTATTGGTAAGACGCGACATTTAATTATAAGATCGCGCCTTTCCCTATTTCGTCGCCCCGTGCGGCTTACGCCGCAGGTCTCGCCCGTTGTTCCGTCAAACAAGGCTTTGAGCATCTGCGGTTTGTAGCAAAAAGGTAGTCAATGATGAGCGCAAGGCACTTTCTCTCCCTGATGGATTGCACGCCCGAAGAGCTGGTCAGCGTGATCCGTCGAGGCGTTGAGCTCAAGGACCTGCGTAACCGCGGCGTACTGTTCGAGCCTCTGAAAAACCGCGTCCTGGGGATGATTTTCGAGAAATCCTCGACCCGCACCCGGATCTCCTTCGAGGCCGGCATGATCCAGCTCGGCGGCCAGGCGATCTTCCTGTCGCCACGTGATACCCAACTGGGCCGCGGCGAGCCGATCGGCGACTGCGCCATCGTCATGTCGAGCATGCTCGATGCGGTGATGATCCGTACCTTTGCCCACAGCAACCTGACCGAATTCGCCGCCAACTCCCGCGTACCAGTGATCAACGGCCTGTCCGATGACCTGCACCCGTGCCAGTTGCTGGCCGACATGCAGACCTTCCTCGAACACCGCGGCTCGATCCAGGGCAAGACCGTGGCCTGGATCGGCGATGGCAACAACATGTGCAACAGCTATATAGAAGCGGCGATCCAGTTCGACTTCCAGTTGCGCGTTGCCTGCCCGGAAGGCTACGAGCCCAACCCGGTGTTCCTGGCCAAGGCCGGCGATCGGGTCTCCATCGTTCGCGACCCGAAAGATGCCGTGCGTGGCGCACACCTGGTGAGCACCGACGTCTGGACCTCCATGGGCCAGGAAGAGGAAACCGCCAAGCGCCTGCAGCTGTTCGCACCGTTCCAGGTCAACCGCGCCCTGCTCGACCTGGCCGCTGACGACGTGCTGTTCATGCACTGCCTGCCGGCGCACCGTGGCGAGGAAATCAGCGTCGACCTGCTCGACGACAAACGCTCGGTGGCCTGGGATCAAGCCGAAAACCGTCTGCATGCGCAAAAAGCCCTGCTCGAATTCCTCGTCGAACCGGCGTATCACCACGCATGAGCCAGCCATTACTGCTTAATCTGCGCAACCTCGCCTGCGGCTATCAAGACCAGCGCGTGGTGCAGAACCTGAACCTGCATTTGAACGCTGGTGACATCGGTTGCCTGCTGGGCTCTTCCGGCTGCGGCAAGACCACCACACTGCGGGCGATTGCCGGTTTCGAACCGGTACACGAAGGCGAAATCCAGCTGGCCGGCGAGACCATCTCCAGCGCCGGCTTCACCCTCGCCCCGGAGAAACGCCGCATCGGCATGGTGTTCCAGGACTACGCGCTGTTCCCGCACTTGAGCGTGGCTGACAACATCGCCTTCGGCATTCGCAAGCATCCGCAAAAGGATCGCGTCACCGAAGAGCTGCTGGAACTGGTCAACCTGAAGAACCTCGGCAAGCGTTTCCCCCACGAGCTTTCCGGTGGGCAGCAGCAACGTGTCGCCCTGGCCCGTGCCCTGGCGCCGGAACCGCAACTGCTGTTGCTCGACGAGCCGTTCTCCAACCTCGATGGCGAATTGCGCCGCAAGCTCAGCCATGAAGTACGCGACATCCTCAAGACCCGTGGCACCAGCGCGATTCTGGTGACACACGACCAGGAAGAAGCCTTCGCGGTCAGCGACCACGTTGGCGTGTTCAAGGAAGGTCGACTGGAACAGTGGGATACGCCCTACAACCTGTATCACGAACCACTGACGCCCTTTGTAGCCAGCTTCATCGGCCAGGGCTATTTCATACGCGGTCAGTTGAGCAGCCCGGAGTCGGTGCAAACCGAGCTGGGTGAGTTGCGCGGCAACCGGGCCTACACCTGGCCGGTAGGCGGCGCCGTGGACGTGCTGCTGCGCCCGGACGATATCGTCTACGCACCGGACAGCGCACTGAAGGCGCGAATTGCTGGCAAGACGTTCCTCGGTGCGTCGACCCTGTATCGCTTGCAACTGCCGACAGGCGCGCAGTTGGAGTCCATCTTCCCGAGCCATGTCGATCGTCAGGTCGGGGCGGATGTGGGCATTCGTGTCGCGGCTGAACACCTGGTGCTGTTCCAGGCGTCCGGCAGCACGGCTGCGCAGATTCCGGCTGCTGAATCGGGTGTCCGGCGCTACAGCTCCGCTCACTGATCAACACAACCCCTGTGGGAGCGAGCCTGCTCGCGAAGACGGTGTGTCAGCCAATGATGATGTTGACTGACACACCGCATTCGCGAGCAGGCTCGCTCCCACAATTAGGTTTGCGTTAGCCCAGCATCAGCATTCCGCTTGCTACGAGCGTCGCATCCCCGCCGATCATCACCCGCTCGCCTTCCAGCTGGCAGAACAACTCCCCGCCCCGCGTCGAACGCTGACAGGCCGTCAGGCTCGACTTGCCCAAACGCTTTGACCAGTACGGAATCAAAAGGCAATGGGTCGATCCGGTCACCGGGTCTTCATTGATGCCGATTGCCGGGGCGAAGTAACGGGAAACGAAATCGTGCTGCTCGCCCCGCGCCGTCACGATGGCGCCCAACCATGGCAGTTTCGCCAGGGCGACCATGTCCGGCTTGCAATCGAGCACGGCTCGCTCCGACTCCAACACCACGAACAGTTCATTCGAAGCCAGCACCTCGACAGCCTTCACACCCAGTGCACGCTCGATGTCCGAGATCACGTTCACCGGCGACGCAGTGATCGACGGGAAATCCAGCCACAGTCGTCCATCTTCACGGGTCACGCTCAATGGGCCGGATTTGCAGGTGAAGTCCAGTCGCTCGACCGGCTCTTTATAGACCTCAAACAACACATGGGCACTGGCCAGTGTCGCGTGACCGCACAGTGGCACCTCGGTGGTCGGTGTAAACCAGCGGATGTGCCAGCCCTGCCCTTCGCGCACGACAAACGCCGTTTCGGCGAGGTTGTGCTCGGCGGCAATCTTCTGCATCAACTCATCGGCGAGCCAGGTATCGAGCCGATAGACCATCGCCGGGTTGCCGCTGAATGGCTGATTGCTGAACGCGTCGACCTGATGAAACTCCAACTGCATAACCTTCTCCCTTTGTCAGATCGCCGAGCATGCAGCGCCGACCGAACCGGCACCAGTGACAGAACCGGCTGATTTTCACCATACAGCGCTGCGCTCACGCACGGCCGATATCGGCAAACTTCGCTTGGGTGTGTTCGGCCAGCACGGCCGGCGCCAGTTCGACTTCCAGTCCACGCCGACCGGCACTGACAAAAATGCTGGCGAAGGGTTGGGCCGAGTTATCGATGAAGGTACGCAAACGCTTTTTCTGCCCCAGCGGGCTGATCCCGCCCAATAGATAACCCGTAGAGCGTTGCGCTGCCGCCGGATCGGCCATTTCGACCTTTTTCACGCCGGCGGCATGGGCCAGCCCTTTCAAGTCCAGGCTGCCGACAACCGGCACCACAGCCACCAGCAACTCACCTTTCTCGCTGGCCGCCAGCAAGGTCTTGAACACCTGCGCCGGGTCGAGCCCGAGTTTTTCCGCGGCTTCCAGACCATAGGAGGCGGCCTTCGGGTCATGTTCGTAACTGTGTACGCGATGTTCGGCCCGAACCTTTTTCAATAAATCCAATGCGGGGGTCATGGCAGCTCCAGACTGGGCGGCAGAAGAAAATACTGCGCCGGATTCTAGGACATTGATCGTTAAAAGGCTCTACGGCGGCGCATCCATAACGCCATTGCCTGGCCACCCCATTGCGCAATGACTCATTCATTCATGCAACGAATAGTTTTTTTGTGACTGACGGTTCACTTTCGACCTTTGACAGCAGCGTTTCTTGTCTATATTTTTTCGTTTCTGAAACTATACGAAACGTCCTACCGCTGTACCCGGCAGTAACCGCGACCAGGATGGGGATCCTGCCTCGGCGAAAAACGCGCGTTGACCATGTAGGCAAGAACGCGCCAGACAACAAAAAAAATTGAGGTTTCAATGACTACTGCTTTACAACAACCGTCGCTCTCGAGCCAATGCATGGCCGAGTTTCTGGGTACGGCGCTGCTGATCTTTTTTGGTACCGGTTGTGTTGCCGCGCTCAAGGTCGCGGGTGCCAGTTTTGGTTTGTGGGAAATCAGCATTATCTGGGGCGTCGGCGTCAGCATGGCGATCTACCTCACCGCCGGGGTTTCCGGGGCTCATCTGAACCCTGCCGTCAGCATTGCCCTGAGCATTTTCGCGGACTTCGAAAAACGTAAATTGCCTTTCTACGTACTCGCCCAAGTGGCGGGCGCCTTCTGTGGCGCGTTGTTGGTTTACACGCTCTACAGCAATCTATTCTTCGAATTCGAACAAACGCAGCACATGGTTCGTGGCACGCAAGCCAGCCTTGAATTGGCCTCCGTGTTCTCCACCTTCCCGAATCCTGCGCTGACCACCGCCCAGGCATTTCTGGTGGAGGTGATCATTACGGCCATCCTGATGGGCGTGATCATGTCCCTGACCGACGACAACAATGGCCTGCCCAAAGGCCCGTTGGCACCGCTACTGATCGGCCTGCTGATTGCGGTGATCGGTAGCTCGATGGGACCGCTGACCGGTTTTGCCATGAACCCTGCGCGGGACTTCGGCCCTAAACTGATGACTTTCTTCGCTGGCTGGGGTGAAATTTCCTTCACCGGCGGACGCGATATTCCGTACTTCCTGATTCCTGTTTTTGCACCGATTGTCGGTGCCTGCCTCGGCGCCGCCGCCTATCGCGGGCTGATTGCCCGCCATCTGCCGGGCTCCGTACCTGCTACAAAGGATGAGCGACCTGCCATTGACGGCAAACCCAGAACGTCCTGATACCGTTGGCGCGTGCCCCTGCCCTTTGATCGCGCGCCAGACCTCACTCCCTTTTTTCGTCCAAGGCAATCGACATGACCGACACACAGAATAAGAACTACATCATTGCCCTCGATCAGGGTACGACCAGCTCCCGCGCGATCATTTTCGACCGTGACGCGAACGTGGTCTGCACCGCCCAACGGGAGTTCGCACAGCATTACCCGCAAGCCGGTTGGGTCGAGCATGACCCGATGGAGATCTTCGCCACCCAAAGCGCCGTGATGGTCGAGGCCCTGGCACAGGCCGGCCTGCACCACGACCAGGTAGCCGCCATCGGCATCACCAACCAGCGCGAAACCACCGTGGTGTGGGACAAGAACACCGGCCGCCCGATCTACAACGCCATCGTCTGGCAGTGCCGGCGCAGCACCGAGATCTGCCAGCAGCTCAAGCGCGATGGCCACGAGCAATACATCAGCGACACCACAGGCCTGGTCACCGACCCCTACTTCTCCGGCACCAAGCTCAAGTGGATTCTCGATAACGTCGAAGGCAGCCGCGAACGTGCGCGCAACGGCGAACTGCTGTTCGGCACCGTCGACAGCTGGCTGATCTGGAAATTTACCGGCGGCAAGGTGCATGTCACCGACTACACCAACGCCTCGCGCACCATGCTCTTCAACATCCACACCCTCGAGTGGGACGCGAAGATGCTGGAGCTGCTGGATATTCCGCGCGAAATGCTCCCGCAAGTTAAATCGTCCTCGGAAATATACGGCCACACCAAAAGCGGCATCGCCATCGGCGGTATCGCCGGTGACCAGCAAGCCGCTCTGTTCGGCCAGATGTGCGTCGAGCCAGGCCAGGCGAAAAACACCTACGGCACTGGCTGCTTCCTGCTGATGAACACCGGTGACAAAGCGGTGAAATCCAAGCATGGCATGCTGACCACCATCGCTTGCGGCCCCCGTGGCGAAGTGGCCTATGCGCTGGAAGGTGCAGTATTCAACGGCGGCTCTACCGTGCAGTGGCTGCGTGACGAACTGAAGATCATCAACGACGCCCACGACACCGAATACTTCGCCAACAAGGTCAAGGACAGCAACGGCGTGTACCTGGTGCCGGCCTTCACCGGTCTGGGCGCACCGTACTGGGACCCGTATGCCCGTGGCGCATTGTTCGGCCTGACCCGCGGCGTTCGCGTGGACCACATCATTCGTGCCGCGCTGGAGTCGATTGCCTACCAGACCCGCGACGTGCTGGACGCCATGCAGCAGGACTCCGGGGAGCGACTGAAAGCGCTGCGCGTGGACGGCGGCGCGGTGGCCAACAATTTCCTCATGCAGTTCCAGGCCGACATCCTCGGCACGCAGGTCGAGCGCCCGCAAATGCGCGAAACCACAGCACTCGGCGCCGCTTACCTGGCAGGCCTGGCTTGTGGCTTCTGGGGCAGCCTGGAAGAGTTGCGTGGCAAGGCCGTGATCGAGCGCCGATTCGAGCCGACGCTGGATGAAGCGGCGAAGGAAAAACTCTACGCCGGGTGGAAAAAAGCGGTCAGCCGCACCCGCGATTGGGCGGTTGAAGACGAGGCTGAATAAGCGAACTACAGCCCCCGTATCTGTATGTAACTGGTAGGGAGTGGATTCCTGCGGCATCATGGGCAAATTTTGCACGGCAGCCCAAAGGACGCCCCATGAATCTGCCTCCCCGTCAGCAGCAAATCCTCGAGCTGGTTCGCGAACGCGGCTATGTCAGCATCGAGGAAATGGCCACGTTGTTCGTCGTTACACCGCAGACCATCCGCCGCGACATCAATCAGCTCGCGGAAGCCAACTTGTTGCGTCGCTACCACGGTGGCGCCGCCTATGACTCCAGTGTCGAAAACACCGCCTACGCCATGCGCGCCGATCAGATGCGCGATGAAAAACAGCGTATCGGCGAAGCCATTGCCGCGCAGATTCCCGACCATGCCTCGTTGTTCATCAACATCGGCACCACCACCGAATCCATCGCCCGGGCACTGCTCAACCACAGTCACCTGAAGATCATCACCAACAACCTGCATGTGGCCTCCATGCTCAGCGCCAAGGACGACTTCGACGTGCTGCTGACCGGTGGCAACGTCCGTCGCGACGGCGGCGTGGTCGGTCAGGCCAGTGTCGACTTCATCAACCAGTTCAAGGTCGATTTTGCCTTGGTTGGCATCAGTGGTATCGATGAAGACGGCAGCCTGCTGGACTTCGATTATCAGGAAGTGCGGGTATCCCAGGCGATCATCGCCAATGCCCGACAAGTGATACTCGCAGCCGACTCCAGCAAATTCGGGCGCAACGCCATGATTCGCCTGGGACCGATCAGCCTGGTCGATTGCCTGGTCACCGATCAGCAGCCTTCCCCGGCGCTGGCGCAGCTGTTGAACCAGCACAAGGTTCGGTTGGAAGTCGTTTAACCTCACCGCTATATCTACGGCGCCTGCACTGCCGCCATCGCGAGCAAGCTCGCTCCCACAGTGATTGATGGCGTACACAAGTTTTGTGACCGACTCAATTCCTTGTGGGAGCGAGCTTGCTCGCGATGGCGGTCACTTAAACTCCGTCGATCTCAAGCCAGCCACATTTCAAAATGTTCGTAAATTTTCCTTTAACGGCCCTTCGATGAGTATTTTCAATCGAAGCTGACTGGCTGTGCGCCTCTTTATGGGCTAGTATTTTCGCAAATGAACATTAATGTTCGAATTCAAATACAGAACATCAAAGAATTCCGAGGCCGTGCCGATGCCCACTTCCACCTTGCCTACGCCCCCTCTCGCCGAGGTCTACGATATCGCCGTCATCGGTGGCGGGATCAATGGCGTGGGGATCGCAGCAGATGCCGCCGGTCGCGGCCTCTCGGTGTTCCTTTGCGAAAAGGATGACCTGGCCAGCCATACTTCGTCGGCCAGCAGCAAGTTGATCCACGGCGGCCTGCGCTACCTCGAACATTACGAATTTCGCCTGGTGCGAGAAGCCCTGGCCGAGCGTGAAGTGCTGTTGGCCAAGGCACCACACATCGTCAAGCAAATGCGTTTCGTGTTACCGCACCGCCCGCACCTGCGCCCGGCATGGATGATCCGCGCCGGGCTGTTTCTCTATGACAACCTGGGCAAGCGCGAACAACTCCAGGGTTCGAAAAGCCTGAAGTTCGGCCCCGACAGCGCGCTGAAAAGCGAGATCACCAAGGGTTTCGAATACTCCGATTGCTGGGTCGACGACGCGCGCCTGGTGGTGTTGAACGCCATGGCCGCCCGGGAACAAGGCGCCCACGTTCACACCCAAACCCGCTGCGTCAGCGCGCGACGCACCAAGGGCCTGTGGCACCTGCACCTGGAACGCAGCGATGGCAGCCTGTTTTCGATTCGCGCCAAGGCATTGGTCAATGCGGCCGGGCCATGGGTCGCCAGGTTCATTCGCGATGACCTGAAGATGGAATCGCCTTACGGCATCCGCCTGATCCAGGGCAGCCACCTGATCGTGCCGAAGCTGTATGAAGGCGAACACGCGCACATCCTGCAAAACGAAGATCAGCGCATCGTGTTCACCATTCCGTACCTGAACCACTTCACCCTGATTGGCACTACGGACCGCGAGTACACCGGCGATCCGGCTGCCGTTGCAATCACCGACGGTGAAACCGATTACTTGTTGAACGTGGTCAACGCCCATTTCAAAAAGCAGATCAGTCGCGACGACATCCTGCACAGCTATTCCGGTGTGCGCCCGCTGTGCAACGACGAGTCCGACAACCCGTCGGCCGTGACCCGCGATTACACCCTGGCGCTGTCGGGTAGTGGCGAAGAAGCTCCGTTGCTGTCGGTGTTCGGTGGCAAGCTCACCACTTACCGTAAGCTCGCCGAGTCGGCGCTGGCGCAACTGGCCCCGTACTTCAAGCACATCAAGCCGAGCTGGACCGCCAGCGCCACGCTGCCGGGCGGTGAAGACATGACCACCCCGCAAGCCTTGAGCTCGCGTATCCGCGACAAGTTCGACTGGGTACCGAGTGAGATCGCTCGCCGCTGGGCCACCACCTACGGCAGCCGTACCTGGCGCATGCTTGAAGGTGTACAAGACCTCAGCGACATGGGCGAGCATATCGGCGGCGGTCTCTACACCCGTGAAGTCGACTACCTGTGCAGCGAAGAATGGGCCACCAGCGCCCACGACATCCTCTGGCGTCGCAGCAAGCTCGGCTTGTTCACGACAGTTGCCGAACAGGACAAGCTCAAGGACTACCTGAACCAGGTCGAACAGAACCGCAGCAAGATCGAAGCGGCCTGATCGGTCACCGGCATAAGCAAAAGCCCCTGGATCTCGCGATTCAGGGGCTTTTTCGTATCGATGGATTTCAGTCGCGCAAATCCGATTCATGAATCGGCTGCTCACGGTGAGTCGCCCGCTGATACTGCGCCGGCCACACGGCCTTGTGCCCGCCCAGATCATCATCGGCGTGCAGCGCCCAGTACGGATCGCGCAACAACTCACGGGCCAGAAAGATGATGTCCGCCTGGCAGGTACGCAGGATGTGCTCGGCCTGGGCCGGCTCGGTGATCATGCCGACCGTGCCGGTGGCCATGCCCGACTCCTTGCGCACACGTTCGGCAAAGCGGGTCTGGTAACCGGGGCCTGTGGGAATTTCGGCATTCACCGCCGTACCGCCCGACGAGACGTCGATCAGGTCCACGCCCAGGGCTTTGAGGCGACGCGCCAGTTCCACGGTTTCATCGGGGTTCCAGCCGTCTTCGACCCAGTCGGTGGCCGACACCCGGACAAACACCGGCAACTCTTCAGGCCACACCGCACGTATCGCTTCGGTGACTTGCAGCACCAGCCGAATACGATTTTCGAATGAACCACCATATTGATCGCGACGCTGATTGCTCAACGGCGACAGGAACTGATGCAGCAGGTAACCATGGGCGGCGTGCACTTCGACCACCTTGAAACCGGCCGTCAGCGAGCGCTTTGCCGCATCGACAAAGGCCTGGATCACTTGGGCGATCTCTTCGTCATCGAGTTGCCTGGGTTGGGTGTGCTGTGGGTCGAACGCAATCGGTGAAGGTCCGACCGGCACCCAGCCGCCCTCGTCGGGTTTGACGCTGCCGTGCTTGCCAAGCCATGGCCGGTAAGTACTGGCCTTGCGCCCGGCATGGGCCAGTTGAATGCCGGCAACGCCACCCTGGGCGTTGATGAAACGGGTGATGCGTTGCAGGGGTTCGATCTGCTCGTCATTCCACAGACCGAGGTCCTGAGCCGTGATACGCCCGTCGGCGGTGACCGCCGTGGCTTCGGTAAACACCAGCCCGGCCCCGCCGACAGCGCGGCTGCCGAGGTGGACCAGGTGCCAGTCATTGGCCAGGCCGTCGGCACTGGAATACTGGCACATCGGCGATACCGCGATGCGGTTGGGCAGGGTCAATTGGCGAAGGGTAAAGGGTTCAAGCAGCAGACTCATGGGGCACCTCTCGAATCAGTGGGCAGGCTCCAGGTTCTGTTTGAATAGTCGACGAGTGACAGGAAAAAGGTACAACACCCGCCCCCGCGGGCAAAAAATTCGACAAGACGTCACAAGACCAAAATCAAGCAGTGATTAGAGCCTAGTCGACATCGAGGGATGTCGCCCCCTTGTAGGAGCGAGCTCGCTCGCGATGGACGACAGGACACCGCGGGGTATCAGGTTCCCAGCGCCATCGTTCACGACCATCGCGAGCGAACTCGCTCCTACAGGTGTGGGTTCAACGCGGTTCGATATGGGCAATCATCAGTTGAACCGTCTCGTTGCCACGAAACTCGTTGAGGTCGAGCTTGTAGGCCAGTTCCACCCACTTGATGGTCGGATTCGGCCAGATGTCGCGATCGATCCCGAAGGCAATGCCGTCGAGTTTCACCGAACCACATTCGCTTTTGAGCACCACTTTGAGGTGCCGTTCGCCCACCACGCGCTGCTCGACCAACTGGAACACCCCATGAAACAACGGTTCAGGGAAGTGCTGCCCCCAAGGGCCGGCATGCCGCAGGGCGCGGGCCAGTTCCAGGTGAAACTCTTCCACTGCCAGGGTGCCGTCCGACAACAAGCGGCCAGTCAGGTCTTCTTCGCGCAGTTGCCGGCGCACTTCAGCGTCAAAGGCCTCGGCGAACAAGGGGAAATTCGCTTCCGGCAGCGTCAGGCCGGCCGCCATTGCGTGGCCACCATACTTGGTGATCAGATTCGGATGCTGCGCCGCCACCACACTCAAGGCGTCGCGGATGTGAAAGCCCTGGACCGAACGTCCCGAGCCCTTGAGCAGACCGTCACCGGCATCGGCAAAGGCGATGGTCGGGCGGAAATAACGCTCTTTCATCCGTGATGCGAGGATACCGATGACGCCCTGATGCCACTCGGGATCGAACAGGCACAAGCCGAAGGGCATCGACTCCACCGGCAGATCCTTGAGCTGGGCCAGCGCTTCGCGCTGCATGCCCTGCTCGATGGATTTGCGATCCTGGTTCATGCCGTCCAGTTGAGCCGCCATCTCACGGGCCAGAGCTGCGTCTTCGGTCAACAGGCATTCGATGCCCAGGCTCATGTCATCCAGGCGCCCTGCGGCGTTCAGGCGGGGGCCGACGATGAAACCCAGGTCGGTGGAGGTGATGCGCGCATGGTCACGCTTGGCCACCTCGAGGATCGCCTTGATCCCCGGCCGGGCACGTCCAGCGCGAATCCGCTCGAGGCCCTGATGCACCAGAATCCGGTTGTTGGCATCCAGCGGCACCACGTCGGCCACGCTGCCCAAGGCCACCAGATCGAGCAATTCGCCGATATTCGGCTGCGGCTTGCTGGTGTACCAGCCGAGCTCGCGCAATCGCGCACGCAGGGCCATCAGCACATAGAAAATCACCCCGACACCGGCCAGGGCCTTGCTCGGGAACGCGCAACCTGGCTGGTTCGGATTGACGATGGCGTCGGCCAACGGCAGTTCGTCGCCGGGCAAGTGGTGGTCGGTGACGAGCACCTTGAGCCCGGCCTTTTTCGCCGCGGCCACGCCTTCGACGCTGGAGATGCCGTTATCCACGGTGATCAGCAAATGCGGCTGGCGCTCCAGCGCGACTGCGACGATCTCCGGGGTCAGGCCGTAGCCGTAGTCGAAACGGTTCGGCACCAGATAATCGACATGCGCCGCCCCCAGCAAACGCAGACCCAGCGTGCCCACGGTGCTGGCCGTTGCGCCGTCGGCATCGAAGTCGCCGACGATCAGAATGCGCTGGCGCTGTTCGAGCGCCGTCACCAGTAAATCCACGGCGGCATCAATGCCCTTGAGCTGCTGGAATGGAATCAGCCGCGCCAGGCTCTTGTCCAGTTCCGCCTCGGATTGCACGCCCCGCGCCGCATACAGGCGGGTCAGCAGTGGCGGAATATCACCGAGGAATGGCAGGGTGTCGGGCAGCAGGCGAGGTTCGATGCGCATGGGGTGAAAGATGCTTCTCTTCAATACGTAGGATAAAACCGGGTGACGCGCTGAAGCGGCGAAAACTCAGCCGCGCTCACCGGCCAGCCACTGCAACTGAACTTCGTGCTGACCACGGTCGTCGGTGACGAAGATCGTCCCTTCGCTGATCATCACGTCCCACTTGATGACGCGCGGCATGTCTTTGGCCAGGGTCTCCAGGACTTCCTGAGGCACGGCAGCGATATTGACGTTTTTCAGGTTTTTCACCGCAGGCACCACTTTGCCTTCCCACACGCGCAAGCTGCCGTAGGCCAGCAGGCTGGTGCGTTCAGTACGACGCGAGCACCAGGTCAGGCGCTCGGCATCCGGCTGGCCGACCTCGATCCAGTGCAGGACGCGGTCATCCAGGCTTTTTTCCCACAAGGCCGGTTCATCCACTTCCGACAGACCACGGCCGAACGACAGCTGCTCGTTGTACCAGAGGGCGTAGGCCAGCAGGCGCACGGTCATGCGCTCCTCGGTTTCCGAAGGGTGACGGGCGATGGTCTGCTTCACGCTCTCATAGACGCTGCGGTCGAGGTCGGTGAGGTTCAGTTCAAACTTGTAGGTCGTGGACGGCTGGGCCATGAACGGGCTTCTTGATACGAGGAAAGGCGGCAAGTCTAACCGATGCGACGGGCAATCCACGAATTGAAGGTGATCAACCTGAAGCGCCTGACAGTCGGCTATGTTAAAACGCTGTATTCGCCCATCCCTCGTCCAGCAGGATCCCGCATGCCGCTCACCGCCAAACCGCTTTCCGGTCTGAAAGTCATCGAACTGGGCACCTTGATTGCCGGCCCGTTTGCTTCACGCATTTGCGCTGAATTCGGTGCCGACGTGATCAAGATCGAATCCCCGGACGGTGGTGATCCATTGCGCAAATGGCGCAAATTGTATGAAGGCACTTCGTTGTGGTGGTTCGTCCAGGCGCGCAACAAAAAGTCCCTGACCCTCAATCTCAAGCACCCCGACGGTCAGGCGATCCTGAAACAGTTGCTGGGCGAAGCCGACATTCTGATCGAGAACTTTCGTCCCGGCGTCCTGGAAAAACTCGGCCTGGGCTGGGACGTCCTGCACGCCTTGAACCCGAAACTGGTCATGGTGCGGCTGTCGGGTTTCGGCCAGACCGGCCCGATGAAAGATCAGCCCGGCTTTGGCGCGGTCGGTGAGTCCATGGGCGGCCTGCGCTACATCACCGGCTTCGAAGACCGGCCACCGGTACGCACCGGCATTTCCATCGGTGACTCGATTGCCGCGCTCTGGGGCGTGATCGGCGCGTTGATGGCCCTGCGTCATCGCGAGGTCAACGGCGGCCAGGGGCAAATGGTGGACGTGGCGCTGTACGAAGCCATCTTCGCCATGATGGAAAGCATGGTCCCGGAATTCGACGTGTTCGGCTTCATCCGCGAACGCACGGGCAATATCATGCCGGGCATCACCCCGTCCTCGATCCACACCAGCGCCGACGGCAAGCACGTGCAGATCGGCGCCAATGGCGACGCCATTTTCAAACGCTTCATGCTGATCATTGGCCGGGAGGACCTCGCCAATGACCCGCTGCTGGCCAGCAACGATGGCCGTGATGCGCGGCGCGACGAGATCTATGGCGTCATCGATCGTTGGGTCAATTCGCAGCCGCTGGATACGGTGCTGGCGCTGCTCAATCAGGCCGACGTGCCGGCCAGCCGGATCTTCAGTGCCGAAGACATGTTCAATGACCCTCAGTACCTGGCGCGTGAAATGTTCCTGCAAGCCAAACTGCCGGACGGTAAAGACTTCAAGATGCCGGGAATCGTGCCGAAACTCTCAGAGACACCCGGTGAATGTGAATGGGTCGGGCCACAACTGGGTGAGCACAACGCACAGGTACTCCAGGAACTTGGCTATGACGCGACGCAGATCGCACAGTTGCGCAAAGACGGAGCCATCTGAACTGAGGCGCCTGCCTGCATGGGTCATTCGGTACTGCCCGTCGCGCGCTGGCTGCCTGCTTTGCGTGCTGGCGACCTTGCTGCTGTTCATTGAACCGATCCCGTCAGCCCTGGCGCAATCCAGGGAAACCCTGATCTGGCTCAAACGCGACCTGCCGCCGCTGACGATCTTCGACGGACCGAAAAAGGGCCAGGGCGTTATCGATCAACTGCTTCCCCTGTTGATTGCCGGCATGCCGCAGTACCAGCACAGCGTGATGAGGGTCAATCGCGCGCGTGGCCTGCAAATGCTGCACGAACCGTCCCTCGTCTGCGACGCGGCGCTGAACTGGAGCAAGGAACGGGAACAGTGGATCGCCTTTTCCATCCCGGTCTTCCGTGCCATGAGCAATGGCTTGGCCGTGCGGCGCGTTGACCAGAAGGTACTGGCCCCCTTTATCAAGGATGGCGAAGTGGACCTCGCAAAGTTGCTCGCCAGCGGCAACGAAAAACTGGGGATCATCGCCGAGCGCAATTACGGCGAGTACCTCGACGGGTTGCTCAAGCAAGCACCCGCCGACGTGCTGACGCCTCATTACGGCAACGACGCCCTGGGCAGCCTCCTGCAAATGCAGCGCCTTGGGCGTTTGCGCCTGCTGTTGGGCTATCGCCCGGAAATCCGCTACCAGGCTTCGCTGCAAGGCATCGCCGAGGATGAACTGCAGTTCTATCCCATCCGTGGCACGGGCAAATACCTGTCCGGCTACATCGGTTGCACCGACACGCCAAAGGGCCGACAGGCCATTGCCGAAATCAATCAGGTGCTGCGCACCCTGCCCCGCGAGCGCCTGGACGAGGCTTATGCCGCCTGGCTGGATCCGCAAAGCCGCAGTGAATACCTGAAAGACACCAAGGCGTTTTTCGACAATCTGGCGCAGCCATGATCAATCCCGGGCAAAAAGAAACCCCGAGAAGTGGGGAAACGACTCGGGGTTAAACGTGGTCTGCTTGGAGACCAGTAGCAGCAAGCTACAAGCACCGGAGCACAATGCTTGATCCTGCTGTTACAAAGTCTGACTGACCTGGGCGCGGGAAGGTTCCCACAAAAATCCGTTCAATTGCGGCTGGCCAGAAGCTTGTCCCGGGCAGCATTACGCAATGCCGCGATGACACAAGGCTCAAGGCGTCCTTCAGCGATCAGCACGTCGCGATGCAAACCGTCGACCACATCCGTCAGCAAGCGCTTGTCATTCAACTGGGCCTGATTGAACTCGCGCTCGACCACGGTCGCGCCGATAGCATTCTTCAGGGTCACCCGGCATTCGCCACGAATGCCTGACGGGGTCAATGTGACCTGATACGGGCTCAGCGCCTCACCGAGCAACAGACTGATACTTTCCATCCCGATCACCACTCATTAGTCCGAAAACAACGTGCCTGGGGCATGCCTGCAATAGATGACCCCTTGCCCGAGAAGAAAGTTCTGGATACCGACCGCAGGCGAACCTGCCGTGCAGTCAAGAGAGCATGCACGGCGAACATGACAGGGAAAAAACCCGGCCGTCACGTTTGTCGGGTGCGCCGGGCGATGTCGGCCCAGCCTCCCAACAAGCCTTTCATCTGGCCATCCGCTGTATAAAACGGCACGGTCCACTGGTAGATATCCCGGACACCCTCCTTGAACAGCAATTGACGTTCGAAGAAGCGTGTCCTGCGCGTGCTCAACTGCGCCATGAACTCGGCATGCAGCAGTTCCGCGGTTTGTCTGGGCATGACATCGACCTCGATCAACTGCCGCCCCTGCATCTGGTCAAAACGTGTCGACAAGGCGTCCTCATAACTTTTGTTGCACATGATCAAACGCCCTTGCAGGTCGCGGACAAACATCGGGTCAGGCATGGCGTCCATCAGGGCATGCTGGAATGCGAGCTGATCGCGCAGGCTCCTTTGGGCCTCGACCCGCTGCCTGACGACCACCGCCAACCGCCGGTTCCAGAGCAGGGACAACAGGCCGAACAGGCTGAGCACAAACATGCCCCAGCAGACCCACTGGTCAAGCCGCTGCCATAGGCCAGGCGCCTGTGCCGTGGTAGCGCCACCGAACCACTTGCGGCGAAGGTCGCGCATCTCCTGAGCAGGAAAGGCCTCGAGCGCCTTGTTGAGGATGCTCAGCAACTGCGGCTGCCCCTTGCGCACCGCCAGATAATCCGCATCCCATTTGTACGGCACCGCAGATCCGATCTGCAGCCGGCCCGACGGAAAAAGCTGGGCGCCGATTTCGCTGTCGATGGTGGCATAGGCTTCTCCGCTTTCAACCCAGGCACGGGCTTCGGCGTGGGTCTTGACCGAACGCAATTCGATGGACGGAAAATCGCGACGGATCATCGCTTCCAGTGCATGCCGGGCCGGCAGCACCAGTACCCGCTTCGACAGTTCCTCCAGCGACTGCACCGGCGGTGCGCCGGCCAATCCGACAAAGACCCATCCTGCACCACCGTACGCATGGCTAAAATCGAGAAAAGCCCGGCGTTCGTCATTCATTGACAGCGTGGTGCTCAAATCCGCCGTGCCGCTTTCCAGACGAGCCAGCATCTGATCAACGGAAAAGGACTCTTCGTAAACGAACTGCAACCCCGTCATATCACTGATGCGCTTGAGCAGGTCACTGTTCAGGCCCGTCCATTGACCCTGCTCATCCTTGAAGTGGTACAACGGGTATTCCAGTGCCGTGACCACGACCCGTGGATGGCTGGCTATCCACTGCAGCTCCTGGTCATCCAGCACGACCGCTGAACGTGCAACGGTCTTCCCACGCTCCTGAATCGCTTCAGGACTTGCCCCTCCCCATTCGGCGACGCCCACGATGCCGAAAAAAATCAGCCAGCGCGCGACTGGCTTGAACACACTTGTAAACGGCATTCCCACGTCCTTGGTGATCCACTCGCCAATCCTTTCGCGGCGAGAACACGACAAGTGTGCATGCAGAAATGAAAAAGCCCGTCAGGAGACGGGCTTCAAAATGTAACAGCGTTGACCGGTTACAGCGGCTTGCCACGGTTGCCATGCTGGCTGACAAAGGCCTGCACGGCCTTCAGGTCATTTGGCAATACGGTGCAACGTTCGTCTCGCTCAAACAAATCAGAAAGATGTACAGGCAGTTCGAGAGCTTTTCCTACACCGGCTTTTTCCACGGCGTCCGGGAATTTGACCGGGTGGGCGGTGCCCAGGATCACCATTGGAATGTCCAGGCTACGACGGCATTCGCGTGCAGCTTTCACCCCGATGGCCGTGTGCGGGTCGAGCACTTCACCGGTCTGCTCGTAGACTTCGGCGATGGTTTCGCAGGTTTGCGCGTCATCCACGGCCAACGAGTCGAACAACTTGCGGGCTTCGGTCCAGCGCTCTTGCTCAACGCTGAAACCGCCGCCCTGCTTGAACGAATCCATCAGTCCGGCGATTGCCGCGCCGTTGCGACCATGCAGGTCGAACAGCAGGCGTTCGAAGTTCGACGACACCATGATGTCCATGGACGGCGACAGCGTGGCGTGCAGGGTTTCCTTGACGTACTGGTTGCCGCTCATGAAGCGGTGCAGGATGTCGTTGCGGTTGGTAGCCACGATCAACTGGTTGATCGGCAGGCCCATGTTGCGTGCCAGGTAACCGGCGAAGATGTCGCCGAAGTTGCCGGTCGGCACCGAGAACGCCACCGAGCGCGCCGGGCCGCCCAACTGCAGGGCTGCGTGGAAGTAGTAAACGATCTGGGCCATGATCCGCGCCCAGTTGATCGAGTTCACGGCGACCAGGCGAGTGCCCTTGAGGAAACCCTGGTCGGCGAAGCTGGCCTTGACCATTTCCTGGCAGTCATCGAAGTTGCCTTCGATGGCAATGTTGTGGATGTTCTCACCGAAGATGGTGGTCATCTGCCGACGTTGCACCTCGGACACGCGGTTGTGCGGGTGCAGGATGAAGATGTCGACGTTTTCGCAGTGCTTGCAGCCTTCGATGGCGGCCGAACCGGTGTCACCGGAGGTAGCGCCGACGATCACCACACGCTCGCCGCGCTTTTCCAGCACGTAGTCGAGCAGGCGACCGAGCAGTTGCAGGGCGAAGTCCTTGAACGCCAGGGTCGGGCCGTGGAACAGCTCCAGCACCCATTCGTTGCCGTTCAGCTGACGCAGCGGCGCAACGGCGCTGTGGGCGAACACGCCGTAGGTTTCTTCAAGGATTTTCTTGAAATCAGCGTCTGGAATGCTGCCGGTGACGAACGGGCGCATGACGCGAAAAGCCAGTTCGTGATACGGCAGGCCGGCCCAGGAAGCGATTTCCTCCTGGGTGAAACGTGGCAGGTTTTCCGGGACGTACAGACCGCCGTCGGTGGCAAGGCCTGCCAGCAGGACGTCTTCGAAATTCAGGGCCGGTGCCTGGCCGCGGGTACTGATGTAGCGCATAAGGGCAAACCTTCGGTTTGGGCTTCAAGCCTCAAGCTACAAGCTGCAAGTAAAAGCCTATCTGCCTTTGACTTGCCGCTTGAAGCTTGCAGCTTGCCGCTGCTTTTAATTAATTCAGGTGCTCGACACGGATCCGAACAACCGGACCGACCACACCCGCCAAGGCTTCCAAAGCAGCGATGGCATCGTTGATGTGCTGTTCCAGCACGCGGTGGGTCAGCAGGATCATCGGCACCAGGCCGTCGTGCTCCTCGGCTTCCTTCTGCATGATCGACTCGATGTTGATGCCGCGTTCCGAGAGGATGCTCGCGACCTGAGCCAATACGCCCGGATGGTCCTTGGCCTGAATGCGCAGGTAATAGGCGCTTTCACAGGCTTCGATCGGCAGGATCGGGTGAGCCGACAGCGAATCCGGCTGGAACGCCAGGTGCGGCACGCGGTTCTCCGGATCGGACGTCATGGCGCGAACCACGTCCACCAGGTCGGCGATCACCGACGAAGCGGTCGGCTCCATGCCGGCGCCAGCGCCGTAGAACAGGGTCGAACCGGCAGCATCGCCATTGACCATCACCGCGTTCATCACGCCGTTGACGTTGGCGATCAGGCGATCGGCCGGGATCAGCGTCGGGTGCACGCGCAGTTCGATACCGGCCGCGGTGCTGCGCGCCACGCCCAGGTGCTTGATGCGGTAACCCAGCGCTTCGGCGTAGTTCACGTCAGCAGTGGTCAGCTTGGTGATGCCTTCGGTGTAGGCCTTGTCGAATTGCAGCGGGATGCCGAACGCGATGGAGGCGAGGATGGTCAGCTTGTGAGCAGCGTCGATCCCCTCGACGTCGAAGGTCGGATCGGCTTCGGCGTAACCCAGAGCCTGGGCTTCGGCCAATACGTCCTCGAAGGTGCGACCCTTCTCGCGCATTTCCGTCAGGATGAAGTTGCCGGTGCCGTTGATGATGCCGGCCACCCAGTTGATGCGGTTGGCGGACAGGCCTTCGCGGATCGCCTTGATCACCGGAATGCCACCGGCCACCGCCGCTTCGAACGCAACGATCACGCCTTTCTCGCGTGCCTTGGCGAAAATTTCATTACCGTGAACAGCAATAAGCGCCTTGTTCGCGGTGACCACATGCTTGCCATTCTCGATGGCCTTGAGTACCAGCTCGCGGGCAACGGTGTAGCCGCCCATCAGCTCTATAACGATGTCGATCTCAGGGTTCGTGGCCACTTCGAAGACATCGTTGGTAATCGCAATACCGGTCGTTTGGAACTGAGGCTTTGGCGTGCGAATGGCAATTTGTGCCACTTCGATCCCACGCCCGGCACGACGAGCAATTTCCTCGGCGTTGCGCTGAAGTACGTTGAAGGTACCGCCACCGACGGTCCCTAACCCACAGATGCCTACTTTGACCGGTTTCACTGTGAACTCCCCATAAAACGGCCGACTCAAGGCCGGCCGTGAAAACAGCCGCATGCTCGCGGCTCTCTATTAATGGCCCGGCGATGTCGCTGCCGGACCATGATCGTCAATGGCTGCCCGTGACGATGCGAATTTACTTCGCGCCCAGCGCCAGTTTGGCGACTTGTGGCGCAGGCTGGTAGCCCGGAATGACCTGTCCGTCGGCCAAAACGATGGCCGGTGTGCCGTTCACGCCAATCGACTGGCCAAGAGCGAACTGCTTGGAAACCGGGTTATCGCACTTGGCGGCCTTGATTTCCTTGCCATCGACCATTTTGTCCATGGCCGCTTTCTTGTCTTTCGAGCACCACACGGCTTGCAGTTGCTCGTCACCCGGCGAGCCCAGGCCCTGGCGCGGGAACGCGACGTAACGCACTTCGATGCCGCGCTTGTTCAGCTCCGGCACTTCGGCGTGGAGCTTGTGGCAGTACGGGCAGGTGGTATCGGTGAATACGGTGATGTGCGACTTGGTTTCGCCAATGGCCGGGTACACCACGGTTTCTGCAACCGGAATATCGTTGATCAGCTTGGAAATGCCCAGGCGCTCGGTCTTCTCGGTCAGGTTGACCGGCTTGCCGTCCTTGAGATCGAACAGGTAGCCCTGAACCACGTACTGGCCGTCGGCGCTGGCGTACAGCACACGGCTGCCCTTGAGCTTGACTTCGTACAGGCCGGGCATCGGGCTGGCGGTGATGGTCTCTACCGGCACTTCGAGCTGGAGGTTTTCCAGGCTTTTACGAATGGCTTTGTCGGCCGCGTCATCGGCGACGGCAAAGGTGCTGACCAACGCAATGGCTGCGGCGGCGAAAATCTGGGTCAGACGCATGAGAACTCCTGAAGGCGAACATATGGGACGATCAGAACGCCCGTGCCGAAACACCGGGTCATAACCACCCATCGTGCAAACCGGTCAAGCCTATCACATAAGGTTCGCATGACCGAATGCGCCTGACGCAAGACATTTTGACCTCAACGCATGAAGCTCCCTGTAGGAGCTGCCGAAGGCTGCGATCTTTTGATCTGAAAAAAACAAATCAAAAGATCGCAGCCTTCGGCAGCTCCTACAGGGGGAACACCGTCATCCGCGGGGATGATGCTTGGCGTGAAGGTCTTGCAAGCGGGCGCGGGCGACGTGTGTGTATATCTGGGTGGTCGACAGATCGCTGTGGCCAAGAAGCATCTGCACCACCCGTAAATCGGCGCCATGGTTGAGCAGATGCGTGGCGAAGGCATGGCGCAAGGTGTGCGGCGACAGCGACTTGCCAATCCCGGCGACCTTGGCCTGATGCTTGATCCGGTGCCAGAAGGTCTGGCGCGTCATCTGCTCGCCACGCTGACTGGGAAACAGCACATCGCTGGGACGCCCGCCAAGCAGTTCGCTGCGGGCATCACGCATGTAGCGCTCGACCCAGACAATCGCCTCCTC
This sequence comes from Pseudomonas sp. GW456-E7, assembly GCF_059424105.1. Taxonomy (NCBI): domain Bacteria; kingdom Pseudomonadati; phylum Pseudomonadota; class Gammaproteobacteria; order Pseudomonadales; family Pseudomonadaceae; genus Pseudomonas; species Pseudomonas sp. GW456-E7. The sequence goes on from NZ_JBWKZB010000003.1 coordinate 175,301, forward strand.
GCCCATCGGCACCAACCGCTCCTTGCTGCCCTTGCCCATCACGCGCAGCACCCCCTGGCGCAGGTTGACCTGCTCCAGGGTCAGGCTGATCAGCTCCGTCACCCGCAGACCACAGGCATAAAGCACTTCGAGCATCGCCCGATCACGCTGGCCGATGGCTTCGCTGAGGTCCGGTGCAGCCAACAGCGCGTCAACGTCTGCTTCCGACAAGGATTTGGGCAATGGCCTACCCAGTTGCGGCATATCGATGCGCAGGGTCGGATCGACGACGATCAGCTTTTCCCGCAAAAGATAGCGATAGAAGCCACGCACGCCAGAGAGAAACCTTGCCGTTGAACGAGGCTTATAGTTTTGCTCCAGGCGCCAGGCCAGGTGATCGAGGATCAATTCGCGTCCGGCGTTGATCGGCTCCAGGCCTTTTTCCTGCAGCCAGCCATTGAACAGAGCCAGGTCACTGCGATAGGCATCGCGGGTGTTATCGGAAAGGCCTTTCTCCAGCCAGAGGGCGTCGAGGAACTGGTCTATCAGGGGATGATCAATGGCGGGCATAAAGGCTCAGGCAAGACCGGCAACACGGTCAACGAAGATAAATCGCAGGCAACAAAAAAGCAGCCCGCAGGCTGCTTTTTTTGCATCGGAAGCTGGACTTAAGCCAGTTTTTCCTTGATGCGAGCTGCTTTACCCGACAGGTCGCGCAGGTAGTACAGCTTGGCTTTACGTACGTCACCGCGACGCTTGACAGCCATGCTGTCGATTTGCGGGGAGTAGGTCTGGAAAGTACGCTCTACACCAACACCGTTGGAGATTTTACGAACGGTGAATGCACTGTTTACGCCGCGGTTACGCTTGGCGATAACAACACCTTCGAACGCTTGCAGACGCGAACGGTCGCCTTCCTTCACTTTCACCTGAACGACAATGGTGTCGCCCGGGGCAAAGGTAGGGATCTCTTTGGTCATCTGCTCTGCTTCGAGTGCAAGGATGATTTTGTTAGTCATGCTGTGCTCCTAAGGTAAATCGTCGGATCTACCATCGATACGTTGTTAACTATCGTCCCGCTCGCGGATGTATTCCTCGAGCAGCTTCTTCTCTTCTCCAGAAAGCGAGCGGCTTTCCAGAAGATCGGCGCGTCGTTCAAAGGTCCGACCAAGGGACTGCTGTAAACGCCAACGCCGGATGTGCGCGTGATTGCCACTTAGCAATACGTCGGGAACACGCTGATCCGCATACACCTCCGGTCGGGTGTAGTGCGGGCAATCCAGCAAACCATCCGTAAAGGAATCTTCCTCGGCGGAGTCCGCATGCCCTAAAGCTCCAGGCAGCAGTCGTGTAACCGCATCGATCAGGACCATCGCCGGCAGCTCGCCGCCAGACAGGACATAGTCGCCAATCGACCACTCTTCATCGACATGAGCATCAATAAAACGCTCGTCAATGCCTTCATAGCGGCCGGCAATCAGGATCAATGCATCCAGATTCGCCAACTCGCGTACCGCCGACTGAGTCAGCTGGCGGCCTTGGGGCGACAGATAAATTACCTTCGCCGCCTCCCCGGCTGCTGCCTTGGCCTGAACCAGAGCATCTTCCAGGGGCTTGATCTTCATCACCATGCCCGGACCACCGCCAAACGGGCGATCGTCCACAGTGTGATGTCGATCCGTCGTGTAGTCTCGCGGATTCCAACAGGTGAGCTGCAAGAGCCCCTGTTTCACCGCACGACTGGTGATGCCGTACTCGCTGATGGCAGAGAACATCTCGGGAAACAGACTGATCACTTCTACGCGCAAGTTAGCCACGCTTAGAAATCCGCGTCCCAATCCACCTTCATCTCGCCTGCCGCCAGGTCGACAGCCAACACGCATTGCTCGGTATAGGGCAACAGGCGTTCGCGATCATCCAGGCTGCCAGCGCAAGGCTTGACCACCATGACATCGTTCGAGCCGGTCTCCAGCAGGTGATCGATCTTCCCGAACAGTTGCCCGAGGGTGTCGATGACCTTGAGACCTTCCAGCTGGTACCAGTAGTACTCGCCGTCGGTGAGTTCAGGGAACAGGTTGCGCGGCACGCAGATCTCATAACCGGCCAGAAGACGAGCTTCTTCACGATCATCGAGACCCTTGAGCTTTGCGACCAGGAACTTGTCATTCCCGCGTCCGCTGACCAGCTCTACCTGCTTTACATTGCCATCACGCTTGAGCGTCCAGGTTTTGTAATCCAGCAGGTTCTTAATCGGATCAGTAAAGGAGTACACCTTCACTTCGCCGCGAACGCCGTGAACAGAATAAATCTTGCCGATAACGATCAAATCATCAGCAACAGCTGGCGTCGCGTTCATATTGCTCAGGCCGCAGCCTTAGCAGATTCCTTCAACAACTGAGCAACGCGCTCAGAAGGTTGTGCACCAACGCTCAGCCAGTAGGCTACGCGCTCTTGGTTCACGGACAGACGAACTTCCTGACCACGGGCAACAGGGTTGAAGTAGCCAACCTGTTCCTTGTGCGAACCGTCGCGCGGGTTGCGGCTGTCGGTTACGGTCAAGTGGTAAAACGGGCGCTTTTTGGAGCCGCCAAGGGCAAGACGGATTGTTAGCATGTGAACATCGTTCCTGTAGTCGGTGCTGCAAATCTAAAGGCACAGCGGGCATGGGTGCCCGAAAGGCCGCATATTCTAAGGAATATCCGGACTTTTGCAAATGACTTTTTCCAGCGGTCTATCGGCCGCCATGCAGATTTGCTATAGAGCCGTCGTTGAAAACGGCCGGTCAGCTCCCGCCAAGTGCGGGTTTGCTGTGTATCCCACGTCCGTGTGGGGCTGCGCCGACCTGATGGCCGGCGCGAATTCTTTACATCTTGGGCATGCCGCCGCCGGGCAACATACCGCCCATGCCGCGCATCATCTTGGCCATTCCGCCTTTTGCAGAGAACTTCTTCATCATCTTCTGCATCTGCTTGTGCTGCTTGATCAAGCGGCCGATGTCCTGCACCTGGGTGCCGGAACCCATGGCGATCCGGCGCTTGCGCGAACCGCTGATCATCTCGGGATCGCGGCGCTCGGCCGGGGTCATGGAGTTGATGATGGCTTCCATCTGCTTGAATTGCTTCTCTGCCGCACCCTGGGCGTTGCCCATTTGCGCCAGGTTCACGCCACCCATGTTCGGCAGCTTGTCCATGAGCCCGCCGAGGCCGCCCATGTTCTTCATCTGTTGCAGCTGATCGCGGAAGTCTTCGAGGTCGAAGCCCTTACCCTTCTTCAGTTTCTTGGCCAGCTTGTCGGCCTTGTCCTTGTCGAGGGTCGCTTCCGCCTGCTCGATCAGGCTGAGCACGTCGCCCATGCCGAGGATGCGCGAGGCGATACGCTCAGGGTGGAACGGATCGAGCGCTTCGCTCTTCTCGCCCATACCGATGAACTTGATCGGCTTGCCGGTGATGGCGCGCACCGACAGCGCGGCACCGCCACGGGCGTCGCCGTCGACCTTGGTCAGGATCACGCCGGTCAGCGGCAATGCATCGCCGAAGGCCTTGGCCGTGTTGGCGGCGTCCTGGCCGGTCATGGCGTCGACCACGAACAGGGTTTCGACCGGGTTGATCGCAGCATGCAGGGCCTTGATCTCGCCCATCATCTCTTCATCGATGTGCAGGCGACCGGCGGTATCGACGATGACCACGTCGATGAATTTGAGTTTTGCTTCCTTAATAGCCGCGTTGGCGATGTCGACCGGCTTCTGGCTCAGGTCCGACGGGAAGAAGGTCACGCCGATGTCGTTGGCCAGGGTTTCCAGCTGCTTGATCGCCGCCGGACGGTAGACGTCGGCGGACACGACCATGACCGACTTCTTCTTGCGCTCTTTAAGGAAGCGCGCGAGCTTGCCGGCGGTGGTGGTTTTACCAGCGCCCTGCAAACCGGCCATGAGGATGACCGCTGGCGGCACTGCGCTCAGGTTCAGGTCTTCGTTGGCCGCGCCCATCAGGCTTTCGAGTTCGGCCTGGACGATCTTCACGAAGGCCTGGCCCGGCGTCAGGCTGCGCGACACCTCGGTACCGACGGCACGCTCCTTGACCGAATTGACGAAGTCCTTGACCACCGGCAGGGCGACGTCGGCTTCGAGCAACGCCATGCGCACTTCACGCAGGGTGTCTTTGATGTTGTCTTCAGTCAGCTTGGCCTTGCCGGTGACATGGCGCAGCGTCTGCGAGAGACGGTCGGTTAAGTTTTCAAACATTGCGCGATCCTTTCAGGCCCTGTGTAGACCGGGATAATGGCGGCCCGGACCGGACTAAACGTGTGCTCGGCGAGCCTGCGGCGTGGGCAGGTCGCGGATTATAGCGAAGACTGTGGCCGGCGGACACCTCGCCGTCGGGTTGCGCGGTCTTTCGTGTGGCAGGGGTTCTATGCCAAACTCAGCGACTTTCGGGCTTGCCTAACAGGATTTATGCTCCCCTTGTCACCCAGCTTGCTAACGACCCTCGCCGCCGCCTGCTTGTATGCCGCTGCGACCATTTACCAGGGCACTCACCTGGCGTCCGGCGCCAAGGTCAACAAACGCCTGCTGGTCATGCTCGGCGTGCTCGCCGTCTTGGCCCACAGCGTCAGCCTGCTCACCCACCTGCTGACCCCGACCGGCCTGGCCCTGGACTTTTTCAGTGCCGCCAGCCTGATTGCCGTGGCAGTCATCGCACTGACCCTGCTGGCCTGCTCGCGGATTCCGGTAGAGAACCTGCTGGTCCTGCTGTTCCCGCTTGGGGCCCTGACCGTGATGCTGGCGCACTTTGCCCCCGCCGGCACGGTACAGGTCATCGATGAGGAGCCGGGCATCCTCGCCCACATCCTGCTTTCGATTCTGGCCTATGGCATGTTCACCATCGCGGTGTTCCAGTCCTTGCTGCTGCTGGTCCAGGACCACCAGCTCAAGCACAAGCACCCCTCCGGGCTGATCAAGAACTTCCCGCCGCTGCAAACCATGGAAAGCCTGCTGTTCGGTTTTCTCTGGGCCGGCTGGACGCTGTTGTCGCTGTCGCTGATTTCCGGCTGGCTGTTCGTCGAGAACCTGTTCGCCCAGCATCTGGTGCACAAAACCCTGCTGGCCTGCCTGGCCTGGGTCGTTTTCAGTGTGCTGCTGTGGGGGCGCAATCGCCTCGGCTGGCGCGGGCACAAAGCCATTCGCTGGACCCTGGCCGGCTTTTGCCTGCTGATGCTGGCGTACTTCGGCAGCAAGCTGGTTCGTGAATACATCCTGCATATCTGACGGGCGGCATTAATGGACGACTTGCCCATAGGGCCGATGCTCGCGGTAGTGACCCTGCTGGTTTTATGGTCGGGGCTGTTTACCGCCATCGAAGCGGCGCACCAGCATTTGCTGGCCCAGCGCACCGCAACGCGTTCCAGCGACAAACCGGTGGCGAAACTCAGCTTCCCCCTGGCCAGCCTGATTTTTTGCAACACACTGTGCCGCGCACTTGTGGTGGTCATCAGCACCTTGCTGGCCATTTTCACCTGGGCCGAGAACGGCCCGTGGGTCGCCTGCCTCGGGGCGGGCGCCATGTTGCTGGTGTTTTCCGACTACTTGCCACGCACCCTCGCCGCTCGCTATCCGGATGCGATCCTGGCCCAGGGCAACAACCTGCTGCGGCTGCCGCTGAAAATCATCTATCCCGCAGCATGGCTGCTCACCAGCATCAGCCGCTTGCTGACGCGCCCATTCGTCCGTAAAGCCAAAGTGGTGCAACAGAGTGAGGATGAAGCACTGACGGAGCGGCATGCGCCCTCCGAAACCGTAAGCCGCCCTCACCCGCTGCCAGGCATCCACGCGCTGGACAACATCACTGTCAATGACATCCTGGTACCGCGCAGCGATGTGGACGGCATCAATCTCGATGACTCCATCGAAGAAATCATCGAACAATTGCGCCACAACAAGCGCACGCGCCTGCCGGTGTTCCACAGTGATATCAACCAGGTCGAAGCCGTTCTCAACACCCGGCACATCCTGCACTTGCTGCCCGATGCGAGCCTGACCAGGGAAGCCTTGCTGGCAGCCAGCCACGAGCCGTACTTCGTGCCGGAAAGCACCCCGCTGCAGCTGCAATTGCTCAACTTCCACAAACAGCAGCGACGCCTGGGCATGGTGGTCGATGAATACGGCGAAGTGCTGGGCATCGTCACCCTGGAAGACATTCTTGAAGAGATCGTCGGCGAGTTTGAAAGCCAGCACAGCCTGGACAACCCGCACATTCATCCGCAAGCCGACGGACGCCTGGTGATCGACGGAGCCGCGTCCATCCGCGAACTGAACAAGAGCCTCGGCTGGCACCTGCCCAGCGATGGCCCGAAAACCCTGAACGGCTTGGTCACCGAGGCGCTGGAAACCATTCCGGACTGCCCTGTATGCCTGAAAATCGGCCGCTATCGACTGGAAATTCTCGCTACTGAGGAAAACCGTGTCACGCGGGTGTTGATTTGGCAGACCAGCTCGATGCCTGTGGTGATCTAAAACCTGACACCCCATTCCTGTGGCGAGGGAGTTTGCTCCCGCTGGACTGCGCAGCAGGCCTAGTCTTTTGCGGCCGCTGCGCGCCCGAGCGGGAGCAAGCTCCCTCGCCACATAAAGCCATAGCCCAATCCAGCTACTTGTTTGATCGTTAGCCACCTTCCTATAATCGAACCGCTTACCCAAGCCCCGCCACACCTGTGCCACCCGCACTCTGCGTTAAGCCCACATCCCTGGGTTCTCGACCATAATAATTCGCTCCACTGGGGCACATGACTGTCAGGGATCACCGCATGACGACCAGCACGACTTACAGCGACTCCACACCTGCACAACCGACGAACTCCGCTACCCGCGTGGCCACTGCAAGCTTCATCGGTACCGCCATCGAGTTCTACGATTTCTATGTCTATGCCACCGCCGCGGCGCTGGTGATTGGCCCGGTGTTCTTTCCGCAGACATCTGGTACCGCCCAGATGCTGTCGGCGTTTCTCACGTTCGGCATCGCCTTTCTCGCCCGCCCCTTGGGTTCGGCCCTTTTCGGCCACTTTGGCGACCGTATCGGCCGCAAGTCGACCCTGGTTGCCTCGCTGCTGTTGATGGGCGTGTGCACCACGCTTATCGGCGTGCTGCCCGGTTATGACAGCATTGGCGCCTGGGCACCGATCCTGCTGTGCGTCCTGCGCTTCGGCCAGGGCCTGGGGCTGGGCGGCGAATGGGGTGGCGCGGCATTACTGGCCACGGAGAACGCGCCGAAAGGCAAGCGCGCCTGGTTCGGCATGTTCCCGCAGCTGGGTCCATCCATTGGCTTCCTGGCGGCCAACGGCCTGTTCCTGACCCTGGCCGTGGTGCTGGACGATGAACAGTTCCGCTCATGGGGCTGGCGTATTCCGTTCCTGCTCAGTGCCGCGCTGGTGATGGTTGGCCTGTACGTGCGCCTCAAGCTGCATGAGACCCCGGTATTCGCCAACGCCATGGCGCGCCAGGAACGGGTGAAGATCCCGCTGTTCGAGCTGTTCGGCCAATACTGGGTGCCCGTCTTGCTGGGCGCCGGCGCGATGGTGGTGTGCTACGCGCTGTTTTACATCTCCACGGTATTTTCCCTGAGCTACGGCGTTGCAACACTCGGCTACAGCCGCGAAACCTTCCTCGGCCTGTTGTGCTTCGCGGTGCTATTCATGGCTGCCGCCACCCCGCTGTCGGCCTGGGCCAGCGACCGTTACGGGCGCAAGCCGGTACTGATCGTCGGTGGCGTGCTGGCGATCCTGTCCGGCTTCCTCATGGAACCGCTGCTGACCCAAGGTTCCACCTGGAGTGTGGCGCTGTTCCTGTGCATCGAACTGTTTCTGATGGGCGTGACATTTGCGCCCATGGGCGCGCTGCTGCCGGAGCTGTTTCCGACCCACGTGCGCTACACCGGTGCGTCGGCGGCCTACAACCTGGGCGGTATCGTGGGTGCCTCCGCAGCGCCGTTCTTCGCCCAGAAACTGGTGGCCATGGGCGGTCTGAGCTACGTCGGCGGTTATGTGTCCGGGGCCGCGGTGCTGAGTTTGATTGCGGTGCTGTGCCTGAAGGAAACGCGGCATAACGATTTGAATCAGGTCGTCTGACAGATCGCTTTCGCGGGCAAGCCCGCTCCCACAGGATCAGTGTCGATCACAAAATAGTGGTTCGACATAAGACCTGTGGGAGCGGGCTTGCTCGCGAAGGGGCCCTCCCAGACAAAACACCCACCACAACTTTTCCCCCGCCCATTGTCACCTCGCTCTACGCGCATCGGCTCATCCCCGCTATACTTCCCGGCTTTTCCTGAATAAATGCCAATAGGGTCCCGCCGCGCATGGATAAGACCTACCAGCCGCACGCCATTGAAACTTCCTGGTACAACACCTGGGAGTCAGAGAATTACTTCGCCCCGCAAGGCGCGGGCGAGTCCTACACCATCATGATCCCGCCGCCGAACGTCACCGGCAGCCTGCACATGGGTCACGGCTTCAACAACGCGATCATGGACGCCCTGATCCGTTTCCGCCGCATGCAGGGTCGCAACACCCTGTGGCAGCCGGGTACCGACCACGCCGGTATCGCCACGCAGATGCTGGTAGAGCGTCAGCTCGAAGCCAAAGGCCAGAGCCGCCATGACCTGGGCCGCGAAAAATTCCTCGAGAAAGTCTGGGAATGGAAGGATGAGTCCGGTGGCAACATCAGCCGTCAGATCCGTCGCCTCGGCTCGTCCGTCGACTGGAGCCGCGAGCGCTTCACCATGGACGACGGCCTCTCGGAAGCCGTTAAAGAGGCTTTCGTACGCCTGCACGAAGACGGCCTGATCTACCGCGGCAAGCGCCTGGTCAACTGGGACACCAAGCTGCACACGGCGATTTCCGACCTCGAAGTGGAAAACCACGACGAGAAAGGTTTCCTGTGGAACCTGAAATACCCGCTGGCCGACGGCGCCAAGACGGCTGAAGGCAACGATTTCCTGATCGTCGCGACCACTCGCCCGGAAACCATGCTCGGCGACTCCGCCGTGGCGGTGAACCCGAACGACGAACGCTACAAAGCCCTGATCGGCAAATTTGTCGAGCTGCCACTGGTTGGCCGCCGCATCCCGATCATCGCCGACGATTACTGCGACCCTGAATTCGGCACCGGCTGCGTGAAAATCACCCCGGCCCACGACTTCAACGACTACGAAGTCGGCAAGCGTCACAACCTGCCGCTGCTGAACATCTTCGACAAGAACGCCACCGTTCTGCCGGCCTGCCAGGTGTTCAACCTCGACGGCACGCTGAACGAGACCATCGACGGCAAGATCCCGGCCGAATACGCCGGTCTCGATCGCTTCGAAGCGCGCAAGCAGATCGTGGCCGCGTTCGACGCTGCCGGCCTGTTGGTCAGCGTTGACGATCACGCCCTGAAAGTGCCGAAAGGCGACCGCTCCGGCACCGTCATCGAACCGTGGCTGACCGACCAGTGGTACGTGTCCACCAAGCCTTTGGCCGAGCCTGCGATCGCCGCCGTTGAAGACGGCCGCATCCAGTTCGTACCGAAACAGTACGAAAACATGTACTTCTCGTGGATGCGCGACATCCAGGACTGGTGCATCAGCCGTCAACTCTGGTGGGGCCACCGCATTCCGGCCTGGTACGACGAGTCGGGCAAGGTCTACGTCGGTCGCGACGAAGCCGAAGTGCGTGCCAAGCACAACCTCGGCCCGGACGTTGCGCTGCAACAGGACAACGACGTTCTCGACACCTGGTTCAGCTCGGGCCTGTGGACCTTCTCCACCCTCGGCTGGCCGGAAAAAACCGAGTTCCTGAAGAAATTCCACTCCACCGACGTCCTGGTAACCGGCTTCGACATCATTTTCTTCTGGGTTGCCCGGATGATCATGCTCACCATGCACCTGGTGAAAAACGAAGACGGCACGCCGCAGGTTCCGTTCAAGACCGTGTACGTTCACGGCCTGGTGCGTGACGGCCAGGGCCAGAAGATGTCCAAGTCCAAGGGCAACGTCCTGGACCCGCTGGACATCATCGACGGTATCGAGCTCGAAGCCCTGGTGCAGAAGCGCACCTCCGGCATGATGCAGCCGAAACTGGCGAAGAAGATCGAGAAGCAGACCCGCGACGAGTTCGCCGAAGGCATCGCCAGCTACGGCACCGACGCCCTGCGCTTCACCTTCTGCTCGCTGGCGTCCACCGGTCGCGACATCAAGTTCGACATGGGCCGCGTCGAGGGCTATCGCAACTTCTGCAACAAGATCTGGAACGCCGCTCGTTACGTACTGGACAAGGGCGAAGACTGCGGCCAGAACGGCGAAGCCTATGAGCTGTCGCTGGCTGACCGCTGGATCATTTCGCAGCTGCAACGCACCGAAGCCGAAGTGACCCGCCAACTCGACCAGTTCCGTTTCGACCTGGCTGCACAAGCGCTGTACGAGTTCATCTGGAACCAGTACTGCGACTGGTACCTGGAACTGTCCAAGCCTGTGCTGTGGGACGAAAACGCTCCGGTTGAACGCCAGCGCGGCACCCGTCGCACCCTGGTGCGCGTACTGGAAGTCGCCCTGCGCCTGGCGCACCCGTTCATGCCGTTCATCACCGAAGAAATCTGGCAGCGCATCGCGCCGCTGGCCGGTATCGAAGGCAAGACGATCATGCTGCAACCTTGGCCGGTGGCCAACGAAACACGCATCGATCAGGCGGCCGAAGACGACATCGAATGGCTCAAGGGCCTGATGCTCGGCACCCGAAACATCCGTGGCGAAATGAACATCGGTCCGGGCAAACCGCTGCCGCTGTTCCTGAAGAACGTCAGCGCCGAGGATCAGCGTCGTCTGACCGAGAACGAAGCCCTGCTGAAGAAGCTGGCGCGCCTCGAATCGATCACCGTGCTGGCTACCGGCGAAGAAGCGCCACTGTCCGCTACCGCACTGGTCGGCGAGATGGAAGTGCTGGTGCCGATGGCCGGCCTGATCGACAAAGGTGCGGAACTGGCGCGTCTGGACAAGGAAATCCAGCGTCTGCAAGGTGAAGTGCAACGAGTCGGCGGCAAGCTGTCCAACGCCGGTTTCGTCGACAAGGCGCCCGCCGAAGTCATCGAAAAGGAACGCGCCAAACTGGCCGAGGCCGAACAGGCCCTGGGCAAGCTGGCCGAGCAGCATGCGCGGATTGCCAGTCTGTAAACACCGCTAGGTGATATAGGGCACCCGATAGGCAAATGCCAGTCAGTTAAACTGACTGGCATTTTTTTTGATCGGATACTTCGGGGATTTGAACCTGATTGCCCGAGGATAAATGCGCTTTCCCGTCTATGCAGCAAGACATGGTTCGCGGCCGAGAGATGCAAAATCGGCGAAATATTTTTTGGGTTCCCCGAGCGACCAGCATAAATTTAGAACCTACAACTACCACCGCCAGGAAAGAGAAAATGAGCCCGAGTTAGAACAGTCGTAGAGTTACCGCCATTAATGGTGAGAGAGGCACGAACCGAACCATCTTCAACATATTTAACACTTTCCTCCCATGCTGCAATCTTTAAAACCACCCCATCCCTAATATTCTCCGGAGTTAGAAAGTGATTCAACGATGTCTTTGTTTCGGGAATTGGGTCGGAGCCATCCACCTTATTACTCCCCTCAAAATCAAGCTTGAGCACAGCATTGTTCTGCGCCCCTTCCAGCGACCCTACGCGCACTTCGAGCCACATACCCTGATCCGCCGGTATAAAAGAACCACAGTAAAGTTCAGAGTCGATCGTATGCAAAAACTCAACAGTAGGATTAATCATTTTATATCTCCAAGATAACACACCCATTTATATGAAGGATATTTGTATCAACAAGCGTTACCAAGACAACTTAATTAAAAACAATAAAAAACCATAAACCTACTGTCATACCTGACAGTTAGCTATACCCATTAGCAATAAGCACGTTCAAATCCAGACAAAACAACCCGTCAGTTTTCAGATGTGGGACAATGCCCGCCACTTTTAGCCATACCCGAATCGACCACCGCCATGACCGCCCCCCGCACACCAAAACCTGCGCGCAAAAAGCCTGTATCCGCGCCTGCGGCCAAAGCCGCGGCGCCGCGTGAGAAGGCCAGCCTGCACCCGCGCAATCGCCATCAGGGTCGCTACGACTTTCCGGCGCTGATCAAAAGCACGCCGGAACTGAAAAAATTCGTGATCATCAATCCGTACGGCAAGGAAAGCATCGACTTTGCCAGCCCGGAGGCCGTGCGGGTGTTCAACCGGGCGCTGCTCAAGTCGTTCTATGGCATCGCTCACTGGGACATTCCCGCCGACTACCTGTGCCCGCCAGTGCCAGGCCGTGCCGATTACGTGCACTTCCTCGCCGACCTGCTGGCCAGCGGGAATGACGGAGCGATCCCCCGTGGTGCTGCCGTGAAGGTGCTGGACATCGGCATGGGCGCCAACTGCGTGTATCCGCTGATTGGTTACAGCGATTATCGCTGGCAATTCCTTGGCTCCGACATCGATGCGACCGCCATCGCCGCGGCAAAGGCCATCATTCAATCCAATGGCCTGAACAAGGCGATCCAGGTACGCCAGCAGAGCAATCCCAAGCAGATCCTCACAGGCCTGCTGGAGAGCGCAGAGCGGTTCGACCTGACCATGTGCAACCCGCCATTCCACGCCTCGCTGGACGAGGCTACGCGGGGCAGTACGCGCAAATGGCGAGCCCTGGGCAAGGCCGATCCGAAACGCAAGCTGCCGGTGCTGAACTTTGGCGGGCAGGCGGCGGAACTATGGTGTGAGGGCGGGGAAGTGCGTTTCGTCACGCAACTGGTCAGCGAGAGCGTGCAGGTGGCGCAACAAGTGCTGTGGTTCAGCACGCTGGTGTCGAAAGCGTCGAACCTGCCGGCGATCCAGACGGCCCTGAGCAAGGCCGGCGCGCTGGATAGTCGAGTGGTGGAAATGGGTCAGGGACAGAAGCAGAGCCGCTTCGTCGCCTGGACCTTCCAGACCCAGGCGCAGCAACAGGCCTGGCGTCAGGCGCGATGGTCGAAAGCTACAGCCGAGTAAAAACCCGGACGCACAAAAAAGCCGTGTCGGGATGACTCCTGTACACGGCTTTTTTACAAGCCTTGGCGGTGAACGGTGACGCTCAGGCCCGCAACCTTAATCTATCGGATAACTTTCCTGGCAACTCAGCGCTTTGTTGTACGAACAACTTCTTTGAACGCACAGGCCCGCGCCTCCTTGCTATCGCAGTAATACTGACCCAGCCATTCCTCCCATGGCCCATTGGTATCAATACTGACGACAGTTCCCTCTCGCTTGTACCGCATATCCAGTTCGCCTCCATTTTTCAGCATGTAACCGCAACGCAGAATTTCACCGGCAACAGTGCCACCCTCGGCAGCTACGCGAGGTGCGAATATCGCCAGTTCGAACTCACCTACCGGCCCACGACCGGTTTGCGAAACACCGTACCATTCCCCGTCGCCACTGGCTGTCGGGGCTTTATAGGCACCAGCTGCCAACTCCTTGATGTCAGCAGGGCTTGGGCAGTACTCGGTCACATTGGCCAACGCCTGACCGGACACCAGAAACGATACGCACATCAACAACTGTTTAACTTTCATAAAAACGTCCCTGTAACGAACAACTGAAATTTGGTTTTGGCTTTTACGCAAAGCCATGCGCTACGCCTTATCGATACTACCGACCCAAGGCGCACACTCAACTATCAGTTCTGTAGGAGCGTTCGCTTTATACAGGGAGAAAAGTGTTATTCAGAACAAACGAGCTATCCCGATGAAATGCGCGGTAACAACTGCCGCCATAAAGAAATTATTGCCAAAGTTTACTTTGCGTAAACTTTGTCAACGCCCATAAAAAAACCGTGCCCGGATCGCTCCGGCGCACGGTTTCTCTTAACAAGTCTTACTTGTTAACAGCGTCGGTCAGGCCTTTGGCCACAACCAGCTTGATCACTTTCTTGGCAGCGATTTCGATGGCAGCGCCAGTCGAAGGGTTACGGCCGGTACGGGCAGGACGCTCAGTCACTTTCAGTTTGCCGATACCTGGCAGAGTGATTTCGCCGCCGTTTTCCAGCTGATCGGCAACGATTTGGCCCAGTTGGTCCAGAGCGTTACGCGCGGTGGTTTTCGGCGCGTCGATAGCTTCAGCGATGTCGGCGATCAGTTGGTCTTTAGTAAGAGCCATTTAGTGTTCCTTCCCTATCAAATTCATATGGATTGCAGAGTGCAATGTCAGCCATCGAGCCCGATCTTCTGGATCTGGCACCCTCGGCCAAATAACCTCGGGATCGGGGTTATAGATACCGAAATCAGGGTTTGGTTCGACCTGACAAATGCTGACTGCACGCTTAACGCAGTGACTTCGCGCAAGACCGGGCAAAGCTAGCACACAGACGTGGAAATATCCGCCTCTAGCTACCCATTTGGTCAGCTTTATTGCGCTAAAACAGGAAAAAAACGCATAAGCGCCGTCGGTCGCCTGCCAATTGCCCTTCGCACCGCGCCAAAACCAGTGGTTGCGGTACACTGAGCGCTTTTTCGGGGGAGCACGCCCTCCTCTCCTCATTCAGCCGAGAAGCCCATGCCGATCCGTCATTGCATCGTCCACCTGATCGACAAAAAACCCGACGGCACACCTGCAGTTCTCCACGCCCGTGACTCCGAACTGGCCGAGTCCGCGGCCATCGAGAACATGCTCGCCGACCTCAACGAAAGCTATAACGCCAAACAGGGTAAAGCCTGGGGCTTGTTCCATCCGGAATCCGGTGCATTTCCGTTCAGCGGCTGGCTGAAGGAGTACCTCGAGGGCGGCCAGGATTTCACCGCGTTCAGCCGCGTGGCGGTCGAGCACCTGCAAAAACTGATGGAAGAATCGAACCTGTCCGTCGGCGGCCATGTGTTGTTCGCACACTATCAGCAAGGCATGACCGACTACCTGGCCATCGCCCTGCTGCACCACAGCGAAGGCGTGGCCGTGACCGATGAACTGGACGTGACCCCGTCCCGTCACCTGGACCTGGGCCAATTGCACCTGGCGGCGCGGATCAACGTTTCCGAATGGCAGAACAATAAACAATCCAAGCAGTACATTTCGTTCATCAAAGGCAAGAACGGCAAAAAGGTTTCGGAGTATTTCCGAGACTTCATCGGCTGCCAGGAAGGTGTCGACGGTCCGGGTGAAACCCGCACCCTGCTCAAGGCCTTCAGTGATTTCGTTGAAAGCGAAGACCTGCCGGAAGACGACGCCCGCGAGAAGACCAAGACCCTGGTGGATTACGCCAGCAGCCAGGCCAAGCTTGGTGAGCCGATGGGCCTGGAAGAATTGTCGGGGCTGATCGACGAAGAACGCCCGAAGGCCTTCTACGATCACATTCGCAACAAGGACTACGGCCTGTCGCCGGAAATCCCGGCCGATAAACGCACCCTGAACCAGTTCCGTCGATTCACTGGCCGCGCCGAAGGCTTGTCGATCAGTTTCGAAGCGCACCTGCTGGGCTCGAAGATCGAGTACGACGAAGAAGCCGGCACGTTGATCATCAAGGGCCTGCCCACTTCGCTCACCGATCAGCTGAAGCGTCGCAACTGATGCTCGGCGGCGTCCTGAAAAAATTCCTGCTGATCCTGCTGGTGGTCGTGGCTTACCAGAACTGGGGCAAGATCGAGCGGGTGTTCAACCCTTCGCAAGTGGTGCCAGCACAGACGCAGGCCCGGGCCAACGTCGTGCTCTACGCCACCGAATGGTGTGGTTACTGCAAGCTGACCCGGCGCTTTCTCGATCAGAAAGGCATTCCGTACAAGGAGTTCGATATCGAGAAAGATGCCGTCGCGCGCAAGGACTATGAGGCCTTGGGTGGCGGAGGGATTCCGATCATCGATGTGAACGGAACCCTGATTCGCGGGTATGACCCGGATGCGATTCTGGCCGCACTGAAGTAACCCAAAGATCAAAAGATCGCAGCCTTCGGCAGCTCCTACATGAGATTGGTGTAGGAGCTGCCGAAGGCTGCGATCTTTTCGTTTTTGCTATCAACAGAAATGTCAGCAGGCTTCGATACGGAAACCAAACCGCGGGAAGTGCACATGCACCACGCCGCCACGCTCATCCTTGCGCCGTAAGATCAATTCTTCGCTGCCGGCAAACAGCAGCTCTCCCGCGACCGGATCAACGCCGTAGTCCGTGGCGGCGATCACCACCTGCTGACCCGCCGTGAATCCGTTGGGATCGACGAACTGTTCATCCGGCAATGCCGCTGGCGTGGAGCTGCGCGCCACCTCCAGCGCCTCTTCGGACGTCATCTCGCTGGAGGCGCCATGACCAAAGCCCAATACCCGAGAGTGCCACGCATTGACTGCCGGGTAAGCTTCGACCAGCGGAGCCGTCACCGCTGTGGCCTTGAGGAACCAAAGGCAATGGGCCAGGGCAAAGTCGGCAATCGACGGTTCACCGAACAGGAAATCACCCTCTTCACGCTGCAACTGCAGCTCCAGCCGCGACATGATCGTTGGCCACTGATGTTTGGCCTGCTCGGCCGACAATTTTGTCGCGCTACCACCACTGAACAAACCGGCGCGGTCGGCCAGGAACGCCTTGATCGCCTCCGGCGATAAATTGCCAAAGCGCACCGCTATCGATTCCGGCTGGAACACCAGGCTGACCACGTGCTGGAACACAACAGAGTCAGCCCAGGCTGCAAACGCCGCGGTGATCATTTCCTGACCTTCCGGAAAGAACGCGGGCAAGGCTTTTTCCTGTTCCAGTCGCCGGGCAATCAATGCCGTATCGCAATAAATATCTGCACCGACCTGCAACACCGGTGTCTTGCGGTAGCCACCGGTCAACGCCGTAAGGTCCGGCTTTGGCATCACTGGCGAGATCTTCACCGAGCGCCATGACAAGCCCTTGAAGCCCAGCAGCAGGCGGGCCTTCTCGGCAAAGAGGGACGTCGGGTAATGATGCAGAATCAACTCGGACATGCTCGGCTCCGCCGCACAAATTAGGAATCCGCAGCTTAGCGCGCAATCGGTTGGCAGCCTACAGATGTGCCTGATGGGAGCCGATCAGCCAGATTGATAAGACGCTACCAGACATTCCTTGGCGCTTTTGCGCAGTTTCTTGATCAGCCGTTCCTGGCGCAGCGCATCGCTTTTGTCGCGACAAAGTTCGGTGTAGACCAGCGCCATGGCCGGGCTGGAAAGAAAGAACCGTGCACCCTTGCCACTTTGATGCTTGGCGAAGCGGCGCACGGGATCATCGCTGACCCCGCAATAGAGCGAACCATTGGCTGCGCGAACGAGGTAGACGAACCAGGGCTTGCTGACGGGAGACTCGCTTGGGGTGGTCACGGCACGATCAAGGCTTGAAAGGAAACGAGCCGTGATCTTATCAGCGACCAGCCTGAAATGCCTTCAGCCCCTTCAATGCCTGGGCGCGAACGGCGTTGCGCACCAGTGGCGTCCAGCCCAGCAGCAGACCTTTGAAGCCCAATGCCTGACGTGACCAGGTCCAGAGATCAAAGCTGTCGTGATGCTCGCAGATCCTGCCGTCGCGGAAGATAAAACGCGCCTGGATGTCGTTGACCACGGTGTTGCCGGTCTGGCTGAACAGGTAGGTCGCCACCCAATGGGCGCCACCGGTGCGCCCGTCGGCGTGAACATGATCGAAGGTCAGGGAAAAATCCTTGGCCCGAGTCGTCAGCATGCGCCACATGTCACCGGCATCGCGACCGCGAAGCTCACCGAACGCCGGGTCACTGAACACCACGTCATCGGTGTAGCAGGCAGCCATGGCTTCGGCATCCAGGCGCTGGAAAGCCTGGTAGAAACGGGTGATCAAGGCGCTATGGGCTTCACTCATCTGCGGGTTCCCCTGGGTTTGCATAATGATTTCGAAAGAATGCCCGCACGATAGTCTGCAAATGCATCGAACACTATCGGCATTCACGACGAAAATAACGCGATGACTATTCAGCTCATTCCGCTGTCCCGGGCGTAGGAAAAAAGATCAACGTCCGTGGAAATACCTAACCGGTGCATGGCCATTTTCTTTTGTTTACTGATGGTCGACACGCTGCGATTGAAGTGAACGGCGATTTCGCTGACGGTCATGCCACTGGCGAGCATTCTGACCACTTCGTGCTCCTTGGCTGACAAGGGTAATTCATGAAACTGATCCCGGGTATTGGCCAACAGCGTGCGCAGGGACTTGCTGAGGTAACGGCGCCCTTCCTGCACCGCATTGATTGCCAGGTGCAACTCCGTCGCCGATGCGGTTTTGGCGACGATGCCCATCACCCCTAGCGCCAGTGCAGCCCTTGCCGTCACCACACTGGTAAACATGGTCACCAGAATGATCGGCAAGGTCGGGTAAAGGCGCTGAATCTTACTCAACATTTTCAAGCCATCGGCCTGCTGCCCTCCCGGCATGGAGAAGTCGGTGATCAGCAGTTCGCAGGAGGTACTTGAAAGCAGACTCATCAAGTTGTCGACACTGTCGGCCTCGCCGACGATCACGCATCGTCGACTGGCGTTGATGAGTATGCGCAGCCCGACACGAACGACGGAATGGTCGTCAGCAATAACGACTCGCATTGTGGGAAACCTCCTGCTGGTGGCGCAAAAGCGCGGAAAGTAGCGCCGTTCCTGCCCCTTCCACAACGCCTCAAAAAACCCTCTGACGTCGCCCCCCCAATGTATTCAATGGGCTAACTCTTTGCCCATCTAACAAATAGAAGGTTCCTACATTGCAGTGCGCTGAAGACTACGCAGGAGGACTACACCAAAAAAGAGTCCTCTTAGAAAACGCTGCGTAGTCCGCAACACTCCTTCATACACGCCCGCTCTCTTTTCGTATTAGTTGCATACCACCCAGTGACTTCGACCGATAGATTGAATCTTGTCCGCACCACCCCGGCATTTACTTTTTACGAAACGCTCAACGAGACACGTCATGACGATGTTTTCAACAATCACACGCCGCCTGCTCAATTCCGGCATCGGCACACTCGCTCTCCTGCTGACCGTACAGGCCCAGGCCGATGGCATGGTGCCGAATACTTCCGTTGTCATCGTCAACGAAGCTGATGGCGAAGCGTCCGTTACAGTAACCAACACTGATTCCACACTGGCCTTGATGCACGTCACCATCGAAGACATCCCCGAGGACACCGAGCCCCTGGCATTTGTCACGCCACCGCTGGCGCGCGTCGAAGCGTCGAAAACGCAATTGGTTCGGTTCATTCTTCAAGCGGAAAAACCCCTGCTCACCCAGCGTCTGAAGCGGGTGATCTTCGAAGGCATTCCCCAAGGCAAACCTGCAGTCGAAGCCGGACATGCCCGCGTGGGTGTGACAGTGCGCCAGAATCTGCCACTGATCCTTCACCCCAAAGGCCTGGCGCCTAATCGCACGCCCTGGACCGACCTGCAATGGTCGTTGAAGGACGCGCAACTGACCGTGCGCAACGATACGCCCTACGTGGTACGTCTGGGCCAGGAAGTGACATTGTTACCTTCTGCCGGCAACGTCCTGCTACCTAAAACCTATGTATTGCCCGGTGAACACATCAGTGTTCCGGTGCCATCAGGTGGCGCTACGCAAGTGCGTTTTCAGCCGGCCACCGTCTACGGTTTCAGCGTGCCTCACCATGAGGCGCCCATCAAACTCTGAAACCACAACCACTCCAAAGCGCCCTTTGAAGAACAGTGAGCGCTGATGTTTCAAGGCAACGGCCCTCTAGCCATTGCCAAGAGCGTGTCTGAAGCCAGAGCAAAACAGGCGCGCCCGCCGACCTCACCCAAGCGAACCCAATGAACACAGCATTAATTTACCGTGATGGCGAAGCCGTGCCCGCCATTCAAGCCGCTGCTCGCCCTCGTCTGTTACGGCGGCCGGCCCCTCTGGCGCTGCTGCTGACCAATGCGTTGATGGTACTCGACGCCCAGGGAAATGTTTCCTTGCCTGCTTCGTTCGACAAAAACACGTTGCTGCTGCGAGGGATTGACCCAGCGCTGGCCACGTCGCTGATGCAAGCGCCGCGATTCACGGCTGGAAAGCACCCGGTCACCCTCACGATCAATGGCCAGCGCCATGGTCGGGTAGACGTCAGATTCAACGGCGAGGGAGCGTTGTGCTTCGATCGCACCCTGCTTGATGCGGCCAGTCTGAATGTGCCCAGTCGGCTGCTGGGTGACAGCCAGTGCCACGATTTTCTCGGCACCTCGCCGCAGACCGTCATCGAACAGGATCCGGCGAACCTTGCCCTGGCATTGATCGTGCCCACCGACGCAATACGTTCCACTGCCCGGGATTTTTCCGGCTATCGAACCGGCGGCTTCGCCGGCATGCTCAATTACGACATCACCGGTCTGCACAGCCGTTTTGGCGATCGATCGAGTCGCTACGCTGCGGCCAACACCGAACTCGGTTTCAACGCCGGGGACTGGATCGTGCGCAGTCGCCAGGTGCAGAGCTGGCAGGACGACCGTTCTCGAACGACTCATATCGCCGCGTATGCCCAGCGCACGTTCGTCAGCCAGGAGGCCGTGCTGCAAGCGGGTCAGATCAACCTCTATAACCCGGTCCTCGCCGGCGCGCAGATCACCGGGGTGCAGATACTCAATGAGCACGCCTTGCAGGTGGAAGGACAAAACGCCGTCATCGAAGGCATTGCCCACAGCCAGGCGCAGGTCGAGATACGGCAGAACGGTTCGCTGATTCATTCGACGGTGGTTCCCGCCGGCCCGTTTGCCTTGAACAACGTGCGCCGCCTCAACAGCCGCTCCGATGTGCACGTCACGGTCAGGGAAGCCGATGGCAGCGAGCGCAGCTTTACCATTTCCGCGGCAATGCTCGGCATCGACTTGCCGGCGCCCGGTTATTCGCTAGCGGCTGGCCAGGTCCGCAGTACAGGCGCCGAACAGGGCGATGATCCCTGGGTGATCAGTGGCGGCTGGAGCGCTGCAATCGCTCCGCAAGCACTGCTCAGTGCAGGCCTGACTGGCGCGGCCGACTACCGCGCGGCAGGCGTCGGTGTGGGTCTGCTGCCCTCGCCCGGCACCCAGGTTCAAGCCACACTGACAGCGGCTGACGCCACTGGCAGCAAAGCCAGTCAGGGACTTCAAGCCGACCTTAATGTCAGCCACCGCTTGAGCGATCAATGGGCGCTCAATGGAGGAAGCGCCTACCGAACCTTTGGTTACCGTCATCTGGAAGAGGCGGTGTTCGACCGCACCTCCGACTTCAGTCAATCCCGTTACCGCGACCAACAAAGCGCCAGCCTCTCCTGGTCGCATCCCTGGCTAGGCGTTTTCAGTGGTGGTTTGAGCCGGTCAAACACGTTTGACGGCCAAAACAGCAGCCGTGCCATCGCCTCCTGGGGCACCCGCATTGCCAGCGTGTCGGTGTCGACGACCGCCGAATGGCAGATCAGCGGCATGAACCGCGCAGACAACAGTGTCTACCTGAATCTAAGCATCCCTTTGGGGGAGAACCGCCGGGCGAGTACCTGGGTGCGCAGTTCAGCTGGCGAATCCCGCAGCGGCGTGGGCTTGAGTGAGCAGATCGGCGATCAACTGGCGTATCGGGTCGGCGTCGAACGGGACACGCGCGACAGGCAGGTGCAGTCCACCGCCGGTGTTTCGCTGCTGCCGCGCTACACCCAACTGGACCTGAATTACACCCGCGCCGATGCCGAGCGCTCCAGCTATCAGGCCAGCGCCCGAGGTGGTGCCGTGCTGCACGGTGGTGGCCTGACGCTGTCGCCTTACCCGGTGAGCGACACCTTTGCACTGCTCTCGGTCGGTGACATGGGTGCCATCAAGGTAACGACGCCCAGCGGCCCGGTCTGGACCGACTGGCAAGGTCAGGCAGTGATCCCGCAAGTAGCGGCTTACGGCCGCAGCAAGGTGGAAGTCGACCCCAAAAGCCTGCCGCGCAACGTCGACATCCACAACGGGTTGGCGATGATTACTGCCGGTCGCGGTGCCGTCGACAGCGTCGAGTTCGGCATCAGCCTCACCCGCCGGGCATTGCTCAAGGTCACCACCGCCAACGGCGCGCCTTTGCCGCGCGGCGCCGCGGTGAACACCGCGGATGGCGAATTCATCACCCTGGTGCAGGACGGTGGCCTGGTGTTCCTGCCCAACGCCCTTGACTCCCGCAGGTTGTGGGTCACCGCGCCGGGGTTGGAGCGCTGCGAACTGAGCTTCGAATTGCCCCAGGACGTCGCCCCCCAGGCGTACTACGAAACGGCCCCCGCCAAGTGCCGAGCCCTATGAGGAGGACTTCATGAATCTATCCGGTTATTGGCTGCCGACCCTCGCGTCCCTGGCATTGAGCGGATTCACCCCGCTCGCCTCGGCGTCCGCTGACGACTGCCAATTCAACCTGAGCCAGCCCTTGCTCGATTACGGACTGATGAACCGGGCGCTTCGCCCTGATTCGGCACCGGAGCGAAACCTGGGCCAGCGTCAGCTGAGTCTGAGCCTGAACTGCTCACATCCCACCGACATGAGCCTGTTTTATCGGGCCCTGGCCGCGACTGCCGAACGTTTTCACTTTGCTGAACGCGGCAGCTATCAGATCCGTATTCGCGAAGCGGTGCTGGATGGTCAATCGGTAGCGATCGGGTTGATTGCCGGAGTCGGTCAATCGCCCGCAGAAACGGCGTCGAGCCTGATCTGGCGACCGGCGCACGGGATCGTTCCCGTACTCGGTGGCATGCCATTACAGGGCCGTCAATTCTCGGCGCAGCTTGAGCTGACTGCGTGGGTTCAAGAGCGCGGGCTGCAAGTGCGCGACGCGGTCACCTGGCAGGCCTCCGGTGTATTTGATGCAGTGGCTATCGGGCGCACCCCGGAGATCACTTTGCGTGCCCGTTTCGCTCCGGCGGCTTGTGAGCCGACGCTGTCCGACGGTGGCGTGGTCGACTTCGGCACGCTGTCCAGAAACGAGCTGAACACTGACACAAGCACTCGCCTGCCGCCCAAGTCCCTGACGTTGAGTGTCAACTGCGATGCACCCACCGCATTCGCCCTGACCATGCACGACAACCGCTCAGGCTCGGCGACGGTCAGCAGCGAAAGTGCCTACGGTCTGGGCACCGACTACCGCAACAACAAGATCGGCCTGTATTCAGTGAGCGTCGAACCGACCGGCGCCCGGGCCGACAGTTTTCCCAGGCTCTTTCAAACCCACTCCACTAGCGGTGGCGTGGCCTGGAATACGTCCAGCATCAACGCGCGCTCAATCGGAACAACCAGCTACCTGGGCTTTACCGACACTGTCGGCACTAGCTCGGGCCCGATCCCGATCCAGAACCTCAGCACCACCTTGACCGTCGACGCCGTGATTGCGCCGACCAACAGCCTGGATTTGAGCAGTGCCATCGACCTCGATGGCGCGGGGACGATCGAGATTATCTATTTGTAACACCCAACCCAATCCTGCTGGAAACGGGGCGAAACAGGCCTCTCGGACTAGCCAGGAAAACAACCACAGAAGTGAGTAAAAAAATGAAAAAGTACTTTGCAGCACTTTCAACCACCGCACTGATCTGCATCGCACCGCATGCCCTTGCGGCGTCGAGCACTCCCCTGACAGTCACAGGCAGCATCACACCGGCCGCGTGTGATATCAACTTGAGTAGTGGGGGGATTGTCGACATCGGCAAGAGATCGGTGAATGACCTTCATCCCACCAACAACACCTTGCTGAATTCAACAAAGATGCAACTGACCATGACGTGCAGTGAATCGATGCTATTCATGCTGAACCCAATCGATCACAGGCCAAATACTGCAGCAGGGCTAGGCGATTACTTTGGAGTGGGATTGACCCCTGACGATGAAAAACTCGGCTTCTTTGATATAAAGATCAACGAATCCACGGCAGATACAACCCAAGTACAGGCGATTGGCTCTTCTGATGGCGGGGCAACCTGGGTCAAACAAGACCGCATCATGAAAGACAAACAGTCATCGGTTGCCGCTCTGAGTGATCACGCCACGCGGATTGCAGTCCAGGATCTCACCATGGACCTGGAAATCAACACCTACATTGCCGGTACCAACTACCTGACCTTAGACAACGAAGTCCCTATCGACGGCCTCGCAACGATTGAGGTTTGGTACAAGTAAAGACATGACGCTGAACCGCTCGCAGCGTCAGCGAACGTGAGCGGTTCAGCGCCTGCAAGGACAACCCACTCAAATGAATGAGCATCCATGGATGAAAAATCACTTCGCAGCACTCTCGCTCACCGGGTTGATTGGCCTGGTGCCTCATGCCCTCGCCGCGTCGTCCGATGAATTGACCGTCAAAGGCCTCATCACCCCAGTGGCCTGTACACCCAGCCTGTCCAACAGCGGCCTCGTGGAATTCGGAAAAATCCCCCGGCGGGATCTGAATGTCGATAAGCGCACGCGGCTGCGTGACCAGACACTCGACTTCAGCATCCAGTGCACGGCCCCCCGCGCCTTCGCCCTGCTCATGCGTGACGACCGCGAGGGCTCGGCCATCGTCACCAGTCAGATTTATTACGGTCTGAACTACGACGGCAGCGGCAACAAAATCGGCTTGTACTCATTGAATTTCAATCCTGAAAATACGGTCGTGGACGACCTGTCGCAGGTCTTTCGCACCGATTCGACCACCGGTGGCGTGGCCTGGAGTACATCGAACAACCGCCCCATACCCATTGCTGCCAGGAGCTATCTGGGCTTCACCGACAGAGCAGGAAGCACCGCCGGCCCGATCGCCATCCGCCATCTGACAAGCCGGGTCATCGTCGAAACCGTTATCGCGCCAACCTCCGAGCTGGACCTGAGCACCGATGTACAAATCGATGGCTCGGCGACGCTGGAGATTGTCTACCTGTAGCGCCGTACCTCAGACTTTCTCGCTTTGTACTTGAACGTACAGCGAACGGCCGGCACCCAGGCCGGCGAGTATCGCACCCAGGCCGATGACGCCGAAGATCCAGCCCACTGCCGTCCAGCCACCGGTCCAGTCATGCACGAGACCGACCGCGAACGGCCCCATGGACGCCAGGGTGTAACCGAAGCCCTGGGCCATGCTCGACAGGTTCGCCGCGACGTGGGAGTCCCGCGAGCGCAGCACGATCAGGGTCAGGGCCAGGCTGAACGTGGCGCCCTGCCCCAACCCCAGCACGATCGCCCAGCCCCACAAGCCTTCGATCGGCGCATACAGGCAACCGAACAGACCGCCGAGGGTCAGGACCATCACGATCACGATCGCCAGGCGCTGGTCCTTGCCACGTGTAGCCAGCCATGGCGCGGCGAGGGAGCTGACCAGTTGCACGATCACCGAACCCGACAGCACCAGCCCGGCCTGGGTCGGGGTCAGGCCGCGACCGATCAGGATCGACGGCAACCAGCCGAACACGATGTAGGCCAGGGACGATTGCAGGCCCATGTACAAGGTCACCTGCCAGGCCAGCGGATCGCGCAGCAAGCCTCGAACGCGGTAGGCAACGTTGTGTGCGCCGTGTTTCTGGCCGACTTGCGGCAGCCAGAACAGCGCTGCCACCAATGCCGGAATAACCCAGAAGCCGAGGCCCAACGCCCAGCTCTTGTCGAAGTGCTCACTCAGCGGCACGGTCGCACCCGCCGCCATCGCCGCGCCCAGGCACAGGGCCATGGTGTAGACGCCGGTCATGGTACCGGCCTGTTTCGGGAAATCGCGCTTGACGATGCCTGGCAGCAACACACCGATCACGCCGATGCTGGCACCGGCCAGCACACTGCCGGCAAACAGGCCGATCCCACCGAATGAACTGCGCAGGATGATCCCGCCAGCCAGGGTCAGAAGAATCCCCAACACCACCCGCTCAGCCCCAAAACGTCTGGCCAGCAGCGGTGCCAGCGGCGCAAACAGGCCAAGGCAAAGCACCGGCAACGTGGTCAGCAATCCAGCCGCAGACGCCGACAAGCCGAGGGACTTCGAGACCTCGCTGAGCATCGGCGCCATGCTCGACAGCGCCGGGCGCAGGTTCAGCGCCACCAGAATCAGGCCCAGCAGCAACAGCCATGGCCGGCGCAGAACCGGGTGAGTTTGCTGGACTTGTTCGTCATCGGCCTCGGCGTCGATCAGCAGCTCTTCCAGCTCTGCCGAACGTTTTGCGGCTGTGGATAAATCACCGCGCGGTATCGACTTCTCGGTTTCAAGGTTCATTGATCAACTGCCTCGACAAGGATTTGGCCCGTTCCGGGTCGCGTTGTTCGACGGCATCGAGCAATTCGATATGCAGGTCGAACACTTCCTGGCGGCGCGGGACGATGCTCAGGGTCTGGCGCAACTGCGCGCCGACGATGCTGGAGAAATAGCGATACAACTCGCTGAGGGTCGGGTTGTGCGCGGCATCCACCAGGCGGCGGTGGAACACCAGATCGCAGGCGATGTAGGTGTCGAGATCGCCATGGTAGTGACTGCCGCTGACACCCAGCGCCTCGCGCAATGCCACCAGGTCTTCATCGGTGCGGCGCATGGCCGCCAGGCCGATGGCCTCGACTTCAAGGATGTGCCGGGTTTCCCGGGCCTGCTCAAGGGAGCAACGGGACAGCGCCTTCAGGGTATCGAGCGGATCGACCACCGCCCGCACATAACTGCCGTCGCCCTGGCGGATTTCGATCAACCCGGAAAACGCCAACACGCGCATGGCTTCACGCACGGTGTTTCGACTGATGCCCAGTTCCGCCGACAACTCGGGCTCGGTGGGCAAACGCTGGCCAACGACCCAGATGCCCTGGTTGATACGCAGGCGCAGTTGGTCCAGGGCCTGATCGACCAGGGATCGTTTTACCAATGGAGAGATTTCTGACATGGAATTCGCCCTCTCATCCAATCATAGGATGAATTTTTCTGACATGTTAGTCAGCTTCAGCGACCCACACAACCCCTGTAGGAGCTGCCGAAGGCTCGGGCCGCGTTCGGACGATCTTTTGACCTTGTCTTTAAAAAACAAAATCAAAAGATCGCAGCCTTCGGCAGCTCCTACAGGGATGGGCACAAAATCGCAGGCAAAAATAAACCCGGAACTCGGTCCGGGTTTATTTCAGTGCCTGGGTTCGATCAATGCAGGATCTGGCTCAGGAACAGCTTGGTGCGATCATTCTGTGGGTGGTCGAAGAAGTCGTTCGGCGCGGCCTGTTCGACGATTTCGCCCTTGTCCATGAAGATCACGCGGTTGGCCACGGTGCGGGCGAAGCCCATTTCGTGGGTCACGCAGAGCATGGTCATGCCGTCTTCGGCCAGGCCGATCATGGTATCCAGTACCTCTTTCACCATCTCCGGGTCGAGCGCCGACGTCGGCTCGTCGAACAGCATGATTTTCGGCTTCATGCACAGCGCGCGGGCGATCGCCACACGCTGTTGCTGACCGCCGGACAACTGCCCCGGGTATTTATGCGCCTGCTCCGGAATGCGTACGCGTTCCAGGTAGTGCATGGCGATTTCCTCGGCCTTGCGCTTGGGCATCTTGCGCACCCACATCGGCGCCAACGTGCAGTTCTGCAGGATGGTCAGGTGCGGGAACAGGTTGAAATGCTGGAACACCATGCCGACTTCGCGGCGGATCGCTTCGATCTGCTTGAGGTCGTTGGTCAGTTCCACGCCATCGACCACGATGCGGCCCTGCTGGTGTTCTTCCAGACGGTTGAGGCAGCGGATGGTGGTGGACTTGCCGGAACCCGACGGGCCGCACAACACGATACGCTCGCCCTGCTTGACGTTGAGGTTGATGTCTTTCAACACGTGGAACTGGCCGTACCACTTGTTCACGCCCTGCATCTGAATAATGCCTTCAGGGCTCACAGGCTTTTTATTTGCTTCGCTCATAAAAGAACTCCTAACGCTTGTGGCCTGTGTCGAGCTTGCGTTCCAGATGCATGGAATAGCGCGACATACCAAAACAGAAAATCCAGAACACCAGGGCGGCAAACACATAGCCTTCGGTGGCCATGCCCAGCCATTTCGGATCGGCGGCGGCTTGCTTGACGCTGTTGAGCAGGTCGAACAGGCCGATGATGATCACCAGGCTAGTGTCCTTGAACAGCGCAATGAAGGTGTTGACGATGCCGGGGATCACCAGCTTCAGGGCTTGCGGCAGAATCACCAGGCCCATGCTGCGCCAGTAGCCCAGCCCCATCGCCGCAGCCGCTTCGTACTGCCCCTTGGGAATCGCTTGCAGACCACCGCGCACCACCTCGGCCACGTAGGCCGACTGGAACAGGATCACGCCGATCAGGGCCCGCAGCAGCTTGTCGAAGTTCATGCCTTCAGGCAGGAACAGCGGCAGCATCACCGAGGACATGAACAGCACCGTGATCAGCGGCACACCGCGCCAGAATTCGATGAAGGTCACGCAGACCACCCGAATCGCCGGCATGTTGGAACGACGCCCCAGGGCCAGGACAATCCCCAGCGGCAGCGCACCGGCGATGCCGACGGTGGCGATCACCAGTGTCAGCATCAGGCCGCCCCACTGGCTGGTCGCCACGGCGTCCAGCCCCAATACGCCGCCATGCAGCAGGCACCAGGCAATGATCGGGTACAGCACCAGGAAGCTCAGCCCGTACACCGCCTTATGGTGAAAGCGCGAGATGAACAACGGCGCCACGCCAACGATCGCCAGCCACACCGTCAGGTCCACGCGCCAGCGCAGTACCGGCGGATAGTAGCCGTACATGAACTGGCCGAAGCGCTGCTGGATGAACACCCAGCAGGCGCCCTCCTTGGTGCAGTCGGCCTGGCTGGTGCCGACCCAGTTGGCATCGAGGATCGCCCACTGCAGGATCGGTGGTACCACCAGGTAGATGAGGTAGAACGCGAACAGGGTCAGCAGGGTGTTGAGCCAGCTGGAGAACATGTTCGCGCGCATCCACGCCACCGCACCGATGCTGCTGCTCGGTGGGGGCATGTCAGGTTTGAAAGTATGAGTGCTCATGCGCTTTTCCTTACCGCTCGATCAGCGCAATGCGCTTGTTGTACCAGTTCATCAGCAGGGAAATGCTGATACTGATTGCCAGGTACACGCTCATGGTGATCGCAATCACCTCGATCGCCTGACCGGTCTGGTTGAGCACGGTCCCGGCGAACAGCGAGACCATTTCCGGATAACCGATACCGGCCGCCAGCGAGGAGTTCTTCGCCAGGTTCAGGTATTGGCTGGTCAGCGGTGGAATGATCACGCGCAGGGCTTGCGGGATGATCACCTTGCGCAGGGTCGGACCGTTGCGCAGGCCGAGGGAATGCGCCGCTTCGGTCTGGCCGTGGCTGACCGACTTGATGCCCGAGCGCACGATCTCGGCGATGAACGCCGCGGTGTACACGGTCAGGGCCAGCGTGAGCGCCAGCAGTTCCGGGATCAGTACCCAGCCACCGACGAAGTTGAAGCCCTGCAGCTTCGGCATCTCCCAGTGCACCGGTGCGCCGAAAACCAGCGCGCACAGCGCAGGGATCACCAGGAATATCGCCAGGCCAACCCAGAACTTGTGGAATGGCACACCGGTGGCTTCAAAGCGTTTGGTGGCCCAGCGGCTCATCAGCACAATGGCGACGATGGCGACTACAACGCTGATCACAAACGGCCAGAAACCGTCCGCCATCAACGCCGCCGGCATGTTCAGGCCACGGCTGCTGACAAAGAAGGTATCGCCGAAGTTGTGACTGTTGCGCGGCCCAGGCATGGTCAGGAACACCGCGAAGTACCAGAACAGGATCTGCAGCAGCGGCGGAATGTTGCGGAAGACTTCCACATACACCGTCGCCACTTTGGCGATGATCCAGTTCTTCGACAGCCGCGCCACACCTACGATGAAACCCAGGATCGTCGCCAGGATCACGCCGATGAAGGTCACCAGCAGCGTGTTGAGCAGGCCGATGACAAACACCCGGGCGTATGTGTCCGCTTCGGTGTAGTCGATCAGGTGTTGAGCGATGCCGAAACCGGCACTGCGCTCCAGAAAGTCGAAACCGGAGGTAATGCCCCGGTGCTGCAGGTTGGTCTGGGTGTTATCGAACAGATACCAGCCCAGCGAGACCACCCCGATAACCGTGATGATCTGGAATACCCACGCACGCACTCGTGGATCGCTGAGGCTGAGCCTCTGCTTTGGTGCGCCGATTGAATTTTGCATGAAGTGCCCCGGAAATAATGGAACAGAACATCACCCGGTGGTTGGCCCACCGGGTGATAGAACCATCAGCGCACTGGTGGTGCGTATTGAATGCCGCCAGCGTTCCACAGAGCGTTCAGCCCGCGGTCGATTTCCAGCGGTGTGCTCTTGCCGAGGTTTTTCTCGAACACTTCGCCGTAGTTACCCACTTGCTTGACGATCTGCACGACCCAGTCTTTCTTCACTTTCAGGTCTTTGCCGTATTCACCGTCGGTACCCAGCAGACGGGCAACGTCAGGGTTCTTGGTGCCCTTGGCTTCGGCTTCGACGTTCTTCGAAGTGATGCCGGCTTCTTCAGCGTTGAGCATGGCGTAGCCAGTCCAGCGCACGATGGCCAGCCACTCGTCGTCGCCATTACGCACGACCGGGCCCAGAGGTTCCTTGGAGATGGTTTCCGGCAGAACCACGTAGTCCTTCGGCGAAGCCAGCTTGCTGCGCTGGGCGAACAGCTGGGATTTGTCGGAGGTCAGTACGTCGCAACGACCGGATTCCAGCGACTTGGCGCTTTCGTCGGAGGTGTCGAAGGTGATCGGGGTGTATTTCAGGCCGTTGCCGCGGAAGTAGTCGGAAACGTTCAGCTCGGTAGTGGTACCGGCCTGGATGCAGATGGTTGCACCGTCCAGCTCTTTAGCGCTTTTCACGCCCAGCTTGTTGTTTACCAGGAAGCCGATGCCGTCGTAGTAAGTGATGAAGCCCGGGAATTTCAGGCCCATGCCCGCATCACGGGAGCTGGTCATGGTGGTGTTGCGCGACAGAATGTCGATTTCGCCGGACTGCAGCGCGGTGAAGCGCTCCTTGGCGTTCAACTGGCTGAACTTGACCTTGGTCGCGTCGCCGAAGACAGCCGCCGCCACTGCACGGCAGTAGTCAGCATCGATACCGACGATCTTGCCGGTGGAATCCGGAACCGAGAAGCCTGGCAGGCCATCGCTGACGCCACACTGCACGAAACCTTTCTTCATCACTGCATCCAGGGTTGCGCCCGCCTGGGCAAACCCGCTGACACCGAGCGCTGCGGCTGCAGTCACGATAGCCAGGGTGGATTTCAACATCTTCATTCAAACCTCCAGTTTTGCTCTTGTTGTGTCGGAGCGTGAGTCCTGTCGCACCCTTTTGAGGCGTAGTCGACCCGTGTTGGCTTGTTTTTGGGTCAACCGACGTAAGACGTTAGCTATGAGTCTAGTAGGAGAAAAATCCACATCATGGAAAACTCGCTCTCACCAGTCGGCCGAACGGGCTGTAGCCCTTTCACGTTCGCGAAGCCCCGTATCGGCCTTTGGCGAACATCCATCACCGGATTCTTTTCAATCCCACTAACAACCTTGGCCTGATAGTGTTACCGACAGGCGTAGGATTTTTCATACCGAGTTCGCCATAGCAAAGCCCGTACCACACCGCTCGCCGAAGCGGTTCAGCTGCAGGTCAATAGCAAAACTTGTAACCTTGCGACATCTTCGTAACTGATCAACCAGACACGCACTCAGCCCTCGCACTCAATGAGAGCGCACGCACACTTTTGGAGCAGCCATGACCAACCCCTTGATTCTTGAACCCGTCAAGACCGCAGACGCCTGCGTTATCTGGCTGCACGGCCTGGGTGCCGATCGCTACGACTTCCTGCCAGTGGCCGAAGCCCTGCAGGAATCCCTGTTGAGCACCCGCTTTGTTTTGCCCCAGGCGCCGAGCCGTGCCGTCACCATCAACGGCGGATACGAGATGCCGAGCTGGTACGACATATTGGCCATGAGCCCCGCGCGCGCGATCAACCGCGAGCAACTGGAAGCGTCTGCCAACTGGATCATCGAACTGATCGAATCGCAGAAGGCCAGCGGAATAGACGCCTCGCGGATTTTTCTGGCCGGTTTTTCCCAGGGCGGTGCCGTGGTGTTCCACACCGCGTTTCTGAAGTGGCAGGGACCACTGGGTGGCGTCATTGCCCTTTCTACTTATGCACCGACCTTCAGCGACGAACTGCAACTGTCCGCCAGCCAGCAGCGCATTCCGGTACTGTCGATGCACGGCCAATACGACGATGTGGTGCAGAACTCGATGGGACGCAGCGCCTACGAGCACTTGAAGCATCGTGGTGTCACCGTGACATGGCAGGAATACCCAATGGGCCACGAAGTGTTACCCGAGGAAATTCGCGACATCGGCACCTGGCTCACAGAGCGCTTGCGTTAACCCTTGAGGTTCCTTTCTTTGTTTAAAAGGCCCCTTTGATCCATCCCACTACGCCGCGCCCGATTCTTGCATTACACTGGCCGGCGTACATTCCTTAACCAATTGATGAGATGACCGTGCTCAAAGCACTCAAGAAAATGTTCGGTAAAAGCGAGACTGAGCAACTCGCGCCAGTCCCCAGCGCTCCGTCTCACGCTCCCAGCCACCGCACCGACGGTAATCAGTCTGAACGGGCCGCCACCACGGCGGCACCCAAGCATGAGCCGAAGCCCGCGCCCGCTGCCCAGCCTGTGGCGATAGCAGCCCCGGAACAGCCGCTCAGCGAAATACCGAAACCCGCCAAACCGCGCCGCGAACCCAAGCCCAAGGCGCCGGTCATCCCATGGAAACTCGAAGACTTCGTTGTCGAGCCCCAGGAAGGCAAAACCCGCTTCCACGATTTCAAGCTGGCCCCTGAACTGATGCACGCCATCCAGGACCTGGGCTTCCCGTATTGCACACCGATCCAGGCACAGGTGCTGGGCTTCACCCTCGCCGGCAAAGACGCCATCGGCCGCGCCCAGACCGGTACCGGCAAAACCGCTGCGTTCCTGATCTCGATCATCACCCAGTTGCTGCAAACCCCACCGCCGAAAGAGCGCTACATGGGTGAGCCACGGGCGCTGATCATCGCGCCGACCCGCGAACTGGTGGTGCAGATCGCCAAGGACGCCGCCGACCTGACCAAGTACACCGGCCTCAACGTCATGACCTTCGTCGGCGGCATGGACTTCGACAAGCAGCTCAAGCACCTCGAAGCCCGCCACTGCGACATCCTGGTGGCCACGCCAGGCCGCCTGCTGGACTTCAACCAGCGCGGCGACGTGCACCTGGACATGGTCGAAGTGATGGTGCTGGACGAAGCCGACCGCATGCTCGACATGGGCTTCATCCCGCAAGTGCGCCAGATCATTCGCCAGACGCCGCCGAAGGCCGAGCGCCAGACGCTGCTGTTCTCCGCGACCTTCACCGAAGACGTGATGAACCTGGCCAAGCAATGGACCACCGACCCTGCCATCGTCGAAATCGAAGTCACCAACGTGGCCAACGAAAACGTCGAGCAGCACATCTACGCCGTGGCCGCTGCCGACAAGTACAAACTGCTCTACAACCTGGTCAACGACAATGGCTGGGAACGCGTGATCGTGTTCGCCAACCGCAAGGATGAAGTGCGGCGCATCGAAGAACGCCTGGTGCGCGACGGCATCAACGCCGCGCAACTGTCCGGTGATGTGCCGCAGCACAAGCGCATCAAGACCCTCGAAGGCTTCCGCGAAGGCAAGATCCGCGTCCTGGTCGCCACCGACGTGGCCGGTCGCGGCATCCACATCGACGGCATCAGCCACGTGATCAACTTCACCCTGCCGGAAGTGCCGGACGACTACGTGCACCGCATCGGACGGACCGGTCGTGCTGGCGCCGACGGTGTGTCCATCAGCTTTGCCGGTGAAGACGACTCCTACCAGTTACCGTCCATCGAGGAAAAACTGGGGCGCAAGATCAGCTGTGAAACACCACCGACGCATCTGTTGCGGGCGGTTGAGCGCAAGCGTCCACACTAAACGACGCTGAAAAGAGAAGCGCAGCCGGAAACGGACTGCGCTTTTTTTTCGCCCGGATATTGTGAGATACAACTAAAAGTCCATAATAGACAAATTAGTTTACTTTCAGTCCCGGAGCCGACCATGTCCAATACGCCCCAAGTGATCAACCAACACCAGGCTCGCGAGTGGCTGGCGCAGGTCGACGTGCCGCAGATCCTGCGCAAAATGTTCCGTGACCTGGCGGCCGGGCAAGCCGTGCAACCGGCACAACAACTGGTGGAATTTCCCCAGGGCGCCGGCGACTTCATCAACTATCTGGGGGTATTGGCCGAAGACGGCGTGTACGGCATCAAGACTTCGCCGTACATCGTCCGTGAGCAGGGACCCTTGGTGACTGCGTGGACTGTGCTGATGTCGATGCAGACCGGCCAGCCGCTGTTGCTGTGCGACGCGGGTGAACTGACCACCGCACGCACCGCCGCGACCACCGCCGTGGCGGTCGATGCCCTCGCGCCGCTGACTGCCAATCGCCTGGCCATCATCGGCAGCGGCAAAGTGGCCCAGGCACACCTGCATTACGTAAAAGACCTGCGCGACTGGCAGAGCATCAGCCTGTACGCGCCGAACCTGAGCGAGGATGCTCAAACCGTGAGCCTGCTGAAAAACATCGAGCCACGCCTGAACATCGTCGAGAGTCGCGAAGCTGCCGTGCAGGACGCCGACGTGATCATGCTCTGCACCTCATCCGCCGGTCCAGTGATCGATCCGTCGAGCTTGCGCAAACCGGCGCTGATCACCTCCATCAGCACCAACGCCCCGCGTGCCCACGAAGTGCCGCCGCAAAGCCTCAATGACATGCAGGTGTTCTGCGACTATCGCCTGACCACACCGGGCGCGGCCGGTGAAATGCTGATCGCCAGCGAACAACACGGCTGGGACAAGAGCGCGATTGTCGGCGACCTGCCGGACCTGCTCAGCGATAAAGTCCAGCGCCCCGGTTACGATCGGCATGTGTTTTTCCGCTCCATCGGCCTGGGTCTGGAAGACATTGCGCTGGCCAATGCGATCTATCGCCTGTCCCGCTGACACCACCACTCACCTGTGGGAGCGAGCCTGCTCGCGAATACGATCTTTCATTCAACATAGATGTTGACTGATCCGACGCTTTCGCGAGCAGGCTCGCTCCCACAGGAAATCTCTACACCATTGGCATTTACGCCCCATCAGGAGACGTTCATGAGCCAGGCAGACTTCATCATCATCGGCGGCGGTATCGCCGGCGCATCCACCGGTTTCTGGCTGTCGCAGCATGGCCGTGTGATCGTACTCGAACGCGAATCCCATCCGGCCTACCATTCCACCGGACGTTCGGCGGCGCTGTACACCGCCGCCTACGGCACCCCGCAGGTCCGCGCACTGACCCTGGCCAGCCGGGATTTTTTCGACAATCCGCCCAGCGGCTTCTGCGAACACCCGCTGCTGACGCCACGGGGCGAAATGACCGTGGATTTCACCGGCGACCCGGACGAACTGAACAGGCAATACCAGAGCGCGAAAGCCACGGTGCCGGAGATGCAATTGCTCAGCACCGACGAGGCCTGCGCGCTCGTGCCCATCCTGCGCCGGGAAAAAGTCCACGGCGCGATCTACGATCCGACCGCCACCGACATCGACACCGATGCCCTGCACCAGGGATACCTGCGCGGCATCCGCCGCAATCAGGGCGAAGTCCACACCGACGCCGAAGTCGTCAGCCTGAGCCGCGATGACCAGGGTACATGGCACGTCCAGACCGGCACTCAGACGTTCAGCGCCCCGGTCATCATCAACGCCGCCGGCGCCTGGGCCGACAAGATCGGCGAACTGGCCGGCGCCAGGCCCCTGGGCCTGCAACCGAAGCGTCGCGCCGCGTTCATCTTCGCCGGTCCGGAGGGCGTGGACATCCATCATTGGCCAATGCTGGTCAGCCTCGACGAATCCTTCTATATGAAACCCGACGCCGGGATGTTCCTCGGTTCGCCGGCCAACGCCGACCCGGTGGAGCCCCATGACGTACAGCCTGAAGAGCTGGACATCGCCATGGGCATCTACCAGATCGAAGAAGCCACGACCCTGACCATTCGCCGCCCGACCCGCACCTGGGCCGGCCTGCGCAGCTTCGTCAGCGACGGCGATTTGCTGTCCGGCTTCGATCCACAGGTGCCTGGGCTGTTCTGGGTCGCGGCGCAAGGCGGGTATGGCATCCAGACTTCGCCGGCCATGGGCCAGGCCAGCGCGGCACTGGTGCGCGGTGCAGCGTTGCCCGAGTCGCTCGGCCGTTTCGGCCTGAATGCCGACATGCTCTCCCCTGCCCGCCTCGGCTGAGCCTGATCCTCAGGTGACGTGCCCCCACGATTACGGCACACTTTCAGCGCCCCTTTGATGGGGCGCTGACGCTGCCTGGAGTTCCACTGTATGAACGCCCCCGAAAAAGACTCGGCCCTGGATGACACGTCCCTGGATAACTTCCACGCGATCGCCGACGCCATCGCCACGTTGTTTTTCCCCCACGCCGAAGTGGTGCTGCACGACCTGCGCACGCAAAAGGTCGACTACATCGCCAACAACCTGTCCAAGCGGGAAATCGGCGACGACTCGGCGCTGGAAGACATGCTCAGCGACGATGTCAGCGAACGAAACATCGGGCCGTACGAAAAGCTCAATTGGGATGGCCAGAAGATTCGCAGCCTCAGCACGGTACTGCGCGACAGCGAAGGACATCCGCTGGCGGTGCTGTGCATCAACCTGAATATTTCGCTGTTCGAGAATGCCAAGGCCGCTTTGGACCTGTTCCTGTCGCCGACCAAATTGATCCCGCAACCGGATGCACTGTTCCGCGATGACTGGCAGGAGCGGATTAACACCTTCCTCCACGCCTGGCTGCGCGAACGTCAGTTGAGCCTGAACCTGCTGACCCGCGACCACAAGCGTGAGCTGGTGCTGGCGTTGCACGCCGAAGGCGCGTTCAAGGGCAAAAGCGCGTCGAACTATGTGGCGAATGTGCTGAACATGGGCCGGGCGACGGTGTACAAGCATTTGAAGGAATTGAAGGGCTGAGCCCCAAGAGATGTATTGGCTGGCAGAGCCTCATCGCGAGCAAGCTCGCTCCCACAGTGTCCGAGTCGTGCGCAAGAGATATGTACACCACTGAACCTGTGGGAGCGAGCTTGCTCGCGATAGCGGACTATCAGTCGCCGTAGATATCCGACTTGAAATACTTCTCGGAAATCTTCTGGTACTCACCACTGGCACGAATGCCATCAATGGCCGTGTTCAACTCGCTGACCAGCTCAGTGTTGCCCTTGCGCACGGCAATCCCCGCCCCCTCGCCCACATACTTCGGATCTTTCAACTCCGGCCCGACAAAGGCGTAACCCTTGCCACGCGGCATCGACAGGAAGTCGTTGAGTGGAATGGTGTCGGCAAAAATCGCGTCGAGACGACCGGCCGCCAGGTCCATGTAGATTTCTTCGTTGTTGCTGTAGCGCTTGACGTTGATGCCCTTGGGCTCGAACACCTCGGTGGCGTAACGGTCCGTGGTGGTGGCGCGCTGCACGCCGACGGTCTTGCCCTTGAGGCTGGCGTACTGGTCATCCACCACCGCGCCGTCCTTCATCACCAGCCGCGACGAAGTGAAATAGTACTTGTGGGTGAAGTCCACCGACTTCTTGCGGTCTTCGTTGATGGTCATGGACGACAGCGCCATGTCGATTTTCTTCACCTTCAGGGAAGGAATCAGACCGTCGAACTCGCCTTCGACCCACACACACTTGGCCTTCATCTGCGCGCACAGGGCATTGCCGATGTCATAGTCGAAACCGACGATTTCGCCTTTGTCGGTTTTCGAAGCGAACGGTGGATACGCGGCTTCGATGCCGATACGCAGGGTTTTCTCGGCGGCGAACACAGAACTGCACGCCAATAGGCTCAGGGCCAGACCGGTGATGAGGGGGAACTTCTTCATGTTCGTTTTCTCGCGGTTGTTGTTGGTTTGGCAAGACAGAAGAAAAAGCTGAAACGGGGTGGAAACCTTTTTTGTACTTATAATTCCATCTTGGACTTTTATGTATTGCCCGTCAATCGGGCAAATGCAGACCGTGCCGGCCAATGGTCGGGTGATGAATCCAGGGGTGATTGGTTGAATCGAAAGGCCTCATCGCGAGCAAGCTCGCTCCCACAGGTTCTTCGTCGTACACAAAACTCATGTTCGACCAGATCCAATGTGGGAGCGAGCTTGCTCGCGATGACTGACTAAAGAACGCAGAAGGAACTACTGCTTCCAGCGATCTGCCGCCGCATGATCACTGTCACGCCCCTCGACCCAACGCGGCCCGTCGCTGGTGTTTTCTTTCTTCCAGAACGGCGCACGGGTTTTCAGGTAATCCATGACAAAGGCGCAGGCGTCGAATGCCGCCTGACGATGAGCGCTGGCCGCGCCGACGAAGACAATCGGCTCGCCCGGTTCCAGGGCGCCGATGCGGTGCAGTACTTCCAGCTTGAGCAGCGGCCAGCGCTGCTCAGCCTCGATGGCGATCTTGCCCAAGGCTTTTTCAGTCATGCCGGGATAGTGTTCGAGGAACATCCCGGCGACGTCCAGGCCGTCATTGAAGTCGCGCACATAGCCGACAAAGCTCACCACCGCCCCCACACCGACATTGGCGTCGTGCATGGCGTTGACCTCGGCGCCCGGATCGAACGGCGTGGACTGCACGCGAATGGCCATGGTTCAGCCTCCGGTCACAGTCGGAAAGAATGCCACTTCATCGCCCTCGCTGACCGGCTCGTCGAGCTGGCAGAGGTCTTCGTTACGGGCGCACATCAGGTTCTGCTCGCTCAATACCTCGGCACCGTCACGCTGGGCCAACAGCGCGCGGACATCGTCGACGGTGGCGAAGTTGCCTTCAACCTTTACCGAGTCCAGCCCCAGCGCTTCACGATAACGGGCGAAAAACTTCACGGTCACGTTCATGGCTGCTCCGCCTGGAAATGTCCGCTCTTGCCGCCGACCTTCTCCAGCAGACGCACACTTTCGATGGTCATGCCGCGGTCCACGGCCTTGCACATGTCGTAGATGGTCAGCGCGGCGACACTGGCGGCGGTCAGGGCCTCCATCTCGACGCCGGTCTGCCCGGACAGCTTGCATCGCGCCACGATGCGCACCGAATCGTCGCCTTCAGCACTGAGCTCGACCTTGACGCCGGTCAGCATCAGCGGATGGCACAGGGGAATCAGATCGCTGGTTTTCTTCGCCGCCTGGATGCCGGCAATGCGCGCCACGGCAAACACATCACCCTTGGGGTGGCCGCCGCTGACGATCATCTGCAGGGTCTCGGGCAGCATGCGCACCAGCGCTTGGGCCGTCGCCTCACGGAACGTCACGGCTTTTTCAGTGACGTCGACCATGTTGGCGCGGCCTTGGGAATCGAGATGAGTCAGCACGGGATTACTCCTGATCAGGAGCATCGATTGTAAACCTGTGGGTCAATTTTTCGCACGCACGATTATCGGATGGGCCCCTGTAGGAGCTGCCGAAGGCTGCGATCTTTTGATCTTGCCTTTAAAAGCAAAATCAAAAGATCGCAGCCTTCGGCAGCTCCTACAGGGATTGTTGTTCGGCATGAAAATGAAAAACCGGGCGGCTTTTGAGGCCGCCCGGTTTTGTGTGGAGCGATTACAAGTGCGATTCGGCGTATTCGGCCAGGATCGAACGTGGCACCCCTTGCAGGGTGATGTGCACCCCGTTCGGGAAGTCCTTGAAGCGTTCAGTGAGGTAGGTCAGCCCGGAACTGGTCGCGGACAGGTAAGGGGTGTCGATCTGTGCCAGGTTGCCCAGGCACACCACTTTGGAGCCGGCGCCGGCACGGGTGATGATGGTTTTCATCTGGTGCGGCGTAAGGTTCTGGCATTCGTCGATCAGGATCAGGCTCTGCTGGAAGCTGCGGCCCCGGATGTAGTTGAGGGATTTGAACTGCAACGGCACTTTGCTGAGGATGTAGTCGACGCTGCCATGGGTGCTTTCGTCATCCATGTGCAAGGCTTCGAGGTTGTCGGTGATGGCGCCCAGCCAGGGCTCCATTTTTTCCGCCTCGGTGCCGGGCAGGAAGCCGATTTCCTGGTCCAGGCCCTGCACGCTGCGGGTGGCGATGATGCGGCGATAACGTTTGCTGACCATGGTCTGCTCGATCGCAGCGGCCAGCGCCAGGATGGTTTTACCCGAGCCCGCGGCACCCGACAGGTTGACCAGGTGGATGTCCGGATCGAGCAAGGCGTACAACGCCAGGCTCTGATAGATATCACGCGGTTTCAGGCCCCAGGCCTCTTGGTGCAGCAGCGGTTCCTGGTGCAGGTCGAGGATCAGCAAGCGGTCCTCTTCGATCTCCTTGATCCAGCCGACAAAGCCCTGTTCATCAATGATGAATTCATTGATGTGCACCGCCGGCAAGTTGTCGATCAACTGCACCTGATGCCAGGTGCGGCCGTGGTCCTGACGGGTTTCGACCTTGCTCACACGGTCCCAGAAAGAGCCGGTCATGTTGTGGTAGCCATTGGGCAGCAAGGACACGTCATCGACCAGTTGGTCGGTGCTGTAGTCCTCGGCCGCGATCCCGCAGGCGCGCGCCTTGAGGCGCATGTTGATGTCTTTGGTGACCAGCACCACGGGCTTTTTCGGATCGCGTGTGTGCAAATCGATCAGTTGATTGATGATTTTGTTGTCATTCAGGTGCTCGGGCAGAATCAGGTTCGGCTCGGCATGCTTGCTCATCAGAATTGACAGCAAACCCTTGGGTCCGCTTTTGCCACGCTGGATCGGCACACCCTGCTCGACGTCCTCGGGTGAGGCATCGCCCAGGGTCTTGTCGATCAGGCGGATGGCCTGGCGGCATTCGGCGGCTACGCTGTGATGCCCGCTCTTGAGTTTGTCGAGCTCTTCAAGCACGGTCATCGGGATCGCGACGTGGTGTTCTTCGAAGTTGAGCAGCGCGTTTGGATCGTGAATCAATACGTTGGTATCGAGTACATAAAGGATTGGCTGGTTGGAAGAAGAGCTACGTCCGTGATCATCCATACTCGGTCACCTTTGTGGGAGCCATTCGACGCAATACCTTGACGGTGCTGCGCCTCGAAGTGACTGCCGAATACACCTGCGGGGACTCAAGTGTTCTGCATACATGCGGGGTCTTGGAAGACGCCACCTGTGTTGCAGGTTTCGGCGGTCTGTCTTCGTAATACTCCAAAACGTGTGACAGAAAAAAGTACTTTGACGCTTTTTTGAAATTTATTTTTCAGAGTGACCAATAACACTTGGCGGACTGCCATCACCCGTTTACAGTCGGAAGTCAACCTGCAACGAATCCTCCTGCAAAATCGCCAAAAACCTAATGTTTACTGGGTCTGGCCGTTTCAGCGAAACGCATCCTGGCAATCCTCCCAACCGATCCCGACCGGCGCCGTTTGCGTGACCAGCCACGGCAACGCCGTTTTCACCCCATCCTGCTTCACATTGAAATTGATGACCCCGTGCCGCCACAGCAGCATCAGGGTCAGCACCCGTTGCGCACTCGCATTGCCCTTGAGTTTGCCGGCGCCGTCCTGGGCGTCGATGTCCCACAGCGCTACCTGCAAACCCTGAGCCTTGAAGAAACCTTCGGCATCGGAACGGCGCTGGCCATCGGGCGGGCGGAACAGTGGCACGAAGTTCTCCGG
Source organism: Pseudomonas sp. GW456-E7 (assembly GCF_059424105.1). Lineage (NCBI taxonomy): Bacteria > Pseudomonadati > Pseudomonadota > Gammaproteobacteria > Pseudomonadales > Pseudomonadaceae > Pseudomonas > Pseudomonas sp. GW456-E7. Next base: position 217,000 of record NZ_JBWKZB010000003.1, read on the forward strand.
CAGCTTGCTTTTGACCAGTTCGGCGCTGCGGCGCACCGAGTCCTGCCAGTCCTGCCAGTAACTGTGGGAGCGAAATTCCCAGCCTTGCACGCCGATGCACTGGGTCGAGTAGGTGCCTTGCAGGTGACTCACCGATCGCTCGGACAAACGGGCCTGGATGTCCTTGCCGAGGACGAAGAACGTCCCGCTCATGTTCGACTTGCGCAGGTACTCGGTGACCCAGGCGGTGTTGTCCGGCGCGGCGTTGGCAGCACTGTCGAAGGTCAGCAGAAACAGCCGGTCGTGCATCCCGTCGCCGGAGCGCTCATAGTCGCCAAAATGATCGACTTCACTGCTGGTTTGCGGGAACAGGGCGGCCTTGCGCAATTGTTCGTCCAGGTACTGGGTGTGGAATACACGACTCGGTTCGGCCCACTTGATGTAGTAGCTGTCTGCACTGACCTGGAACTTGGCAGCTTGTTCGCGCAGGGAGGGCATGTCCTCGACCAGAAAACAGAAGGAGGCGTCCTGGTCGCAACTCTGTTGGGCGTAGTTGTAGTTGGCCAGCAGCCGTTGCCACATATGCCCGCGAACCCGGTTGACCGACTCCAGGTTGATGGTGCGCAAGCCCAGGCGCTGGGCCAGGGCGGGTTCGTCCAGCGATTCGCTGGCCAACAGCACACTGGAAAACATCAGGATCTCGGCCCTCGACGCCACGTCGAACAGCGTTGGACTGCCGAGCTTTTCTGGCCAGGTGCTGCGATCAAGCGTCGCCACATCGCCCGGTGCCGCGAAGGCAGCGACGCTCAGTAGCCAGATCGAGATGAGAAAAGCGATACGCACTGGGATGTCTCCATAACAAAACCCGCGCGGCACTATAGCTGATCGCGGCCCTCATTCCCGCAGCAACCCCAATCTCCTGTGGGAGCGGGCTTGCTCGCGATGACGGTGCATCAGCCAACATCTTTTCCGAATGTCAGACCGCTATCGCGAGCAAGCTCGCTCCCACAGGGTTTGGTGCAAGGCCACCGGCCATCACCTATGGACGCGATAGCTGGAGTCAACGCCGACAACCCCCTAGAATCGCGGCCACGATTAAAGGAGACGACTTCATGCTGATGGTGATTTCACCCGCCAAGACCCTCGACTACGAAACACCGCCGGCGACCCAGCGCTTCACCCAGCCGCAGTACCTCGACCACTCCCAGGAGCTGATCCTGCAGTTGCGCGAGTTGTCCCCGGCACAGATCAGCGAATTGATGCACGTTTCCGACAAGATCGGCGGGCTCAACGCCGCGCGTTTCGGCAGCTGGACGCCCGCGTTCACCCCGGAAAACGCCAAGCAGGCGCTGCTGGCCTTCAAGGGCGATGTGTACACCGGCCTGAATGCACAAACCTTCAGCGAAGCCGATTTCGACTATGCCCAGCAGCATCTGCGCATGTTGTCCGGCCTGTACGGCCTGCTGCGCCCCCTGGACCTGATGCAACCCTATCGCCTGGAAATGGGCACCAAATTGCCCAACGCCCGGGGCAAGGACCTGTATGCCTTCTGGGGTACACGCATCAGCGAATGGCTGAACGAAGCCCTGGTCGATCAAGGCGATGACGTGCTGCTCAACCTGGCGTCCAACGAGTACTTCTCGGCGGTCAAGCGCAGCGCCTTGAACGCACGCATCATCAATACCGAATTCAAGGACCTGAAGAACGGCCAGTACAAGATCATCAGCTTCTACGCGAAAAAGGCCCGGGGCTTGATGAGCCGCTTCGTCATCGAAGAACGCATCAACGATCCGGCCACCCTCAAGCAATTCGACGTTCAAGGCTATCGCTACAGCGCTGAACAGTCCAAACCGGACAACCTGGTGTTTCTGCGCGATCACGCACCAGAGTGATGCAGAAGGTCGGCGCATGAGCGAACAACCCCTCATGCGCCGCCCTTTGATCGTCCGACAATTCCCCCTCCCGATCGCCAGCCTATTGGCGTCAAAAAACCATCGATCGTTTTCCTAACTTTAGTTTCACTCGACTTCAATCATTTTTTTGCGTAGTGGCACTGACTTTTTTTAACAGTAGTGGCAAAAAACTATCCGCCCCAATTATCCGCCTATATATAAAGGGCCAAACGGCAAGTGCTATCAATTTGAGAGCAGTGCCATCTTTCTCAATATTTCAAGAAATTTCAGATTTCACGATGAGCGGACTGGAACTATGTCCAAACGCGCCGTTCATACCACCGGTAACGAATCTCGCCGAGCCTGTACGAGATAACTTACGCAGATAAGCGATTCTTGTAGCGAAGTTGCAATAATAACTTGCGCTGACTAATCACTGATTTGAACAACAGCGAGCGGACAGGAGATAACGCGGTATGACTATCCCCTACAAGGCCACGGCAGCGCCCCTATAAACGTGCTCACCCGAGCACCCAACCGCTTGATCTACGGGCTTTCGGCCTGACATCGAGCGTGCAAGGCCGTTGCACCTGCATCCTTCGAAAGGAGGATCGGCTGCATAACAGGGCAAATCATAACAACAAGGCCTAGTTGCGCACCCCTTGAGTGCATTTATTTAGACACTCGTAACTTATATGCCAGCACAGGGCGTTGCTGCGCCTGTAAGGCGCACTTGCGAGTGCACTAAAACACGCTGAACACCATTAACTCCGGCCATCTAATGGCTTGATCAATACAGAGGTAATTGCGATGCGCATCAGCATATTTGGTTTGGGTTACGTTGGCGCAGTATGTGCCGGTTGCCTGTCTGCACGGGGTCATGACGTCGTTGGCGTCGATGTGGCCAAAGACAAGATCGATATGATCAATGCCGGCAAATCGCCGATTGTTGAACCAGGCCTGGGCGAACTTCTGGCCCAGGGCATCCAGACCGGTCGCCTGCGTGGCACCACCAACTTCGCCGAGGCGATTCGCGACACCGACCTGTCGATGATCTGCGTGGGCACGCCGAGCAAAAAGAACGGCGACCTGGAACTGAACTACATCGAGGCAGTGTGCCGCGAAATCGGTTTCGTCCTGCGTGACAAGACCACCCGCCACACCATCGTCGTGCGCAGCACCGTATTGCCGGGCACCGTGGCCAACGTGGTCATCCCGATTCTCGAGGACTGCTCGGGCAAGAAGGCCGGTGTTGATTTCGGCGTGGCCGTGAACCCTGAGTTCCTGCGTGAAAGCACTGCCATCGCCGACTACGACCAGCCGCCAATGACCGTCATCGGCGAGTTCGACAAAGCGTCCGGCGACGTTCTGCAATCGCTGTACGAAGAGCTCGACGCACCGATCATCCGCAAGGACATCGCGGTCGCCGAGATGATCAAGTACACCTGCAACGTGTGGCACGCCACCAAGGTCACCTTCGCCAACGAAATCGGCAACATCGCCAAGGCGGTCGGCGTCGACGGTCGCGAAGTGATGGACGTGGTCTGCCAGGACAAGACCCTCAACCTGTCCCAGTACTACATGCGCCCGGGCTTCGCCTTCGGCGGCTCGTGCCTGCCAAAGGACGTGCGTGCACTGACTTACCGCGCCGGCTCCCTGGACGTGGAAGCACCGTTGCTCAACTCGCTGATGCGCAGTAACGAATCCCAGGTGCAGAACGCTTTCGACATCGTTTCCAGCCACGACAAACGCAAAGTCGCCCTGCTGGGCCTGAGCTTCAAGGCCGGTACCGACGACCTGCGCGAAAGCCCGCTGGTTGACCTGGCGGAAATGCTGATCGGCAAGGGCTACGACCTGAGCATCTACGACAGCAACGTCGAGTACGCCCGCGTTCACGGCGCGAACAAGGACTACATCGAGTCGAAGATCCCGCACGTCTCGTCCTTGCTCAACGCCGACTTCGACGCGGTGATCAACAACTCCGACGTGATCATCCTCGGCAACCGTGACGAGAAATTCCGTGCCCTGGTGCAGGACGTACCACACGGCAAGCAGGTGATCGACCTGGTGGGCTTCATGTCCAAGGCCACCAGCGTCCACGGTCGCACCGAAGGTATCTGCTGGTAAGCCCCCTGTAGGAGCGAGCTTGCTCGCGATGCACCTGAGAACACCGCTGGGTATCAGATACCCAGCGTCATCGTTGGCGACCATCGCGAGCAAGCTCGCTCCTACAGGTTTGTACGCCGGCGTTAACCCGAGATCTAGACGGATGCAGATTATGCACAGGCTAAAGCACGGCCTACTCCAGGCCGCCGGTTGGCTGTTCTACCTGAGTTTACTGATGGGCCTCGCCATGGCGTTGCCCGTGTCCACGTTCGACTCCGAGTCGAAGGACTTCATTTTCCTGATTGGCGCCGTGGGTATCTGGCGCTACTCGATGGGTGCCACCCACTTTGTGCGCGGCATGATTTTTCTGTACATCGTCTACCCGCACCTGCGGCGCAAAGTGCGCAAGCTGGGCAAAGCGGCTGACCCGTCCCACGTGTTCCTGATGGTCACCAGTTTCCGTATCGACGCGCTGACCACTGCGCAGGTCTACAGCTCGGTGATCCGCGAAGCCATCGACTGCGACCTGCCGACCACCGTGGTCTGCTCAATCGTGGAGATGTCCGATGAGCTGCTGGTCAAAAGCCTGTGGAACCGGATGAACCCACCGGCCCGGGTCAAGCTCGACTTCGTGCGCATTCCCGGCACCGGCAAGCGCGATGGCCTGGCCTACGGCTTCCGTGCCATCTCCCGGCACCTGCCGGATGATCGCGCCGTGGTCGCAGTGATCGATGGCGACACCGTGCTCGGCGAAGGCGTGGTGCGCAAGACCGTGCCGTGGTTCCAGTTGTTCGGCAATGTCGGTGGCCTGACCACCAACGAATTCTGCGAAGTGCGCGGCGGCTACATCATGAGCGAATGGCACAAGCTGCGTTTCGCCCAGCGTCACATCAACATGTGCTCGATGGCCCTGTCCAAGCGCGTGCTGACCATGACCGGGCGCATGTCGGTGTTCCGTGCCACCGTGGTCACCAACCCGGAATTCATCGCCGACGTGGAAAGCGACTCGCTGCAACACTGGCGCCTGGGTCGTTTCAAATTCCTTACCGGCGATGACAAATCGAGCTGGTTCAGCCTGATGCGCCTGGGCTACGACACCTTCTACGTGCCCGACGCGGCGATCAACACCGTTGAACACCCGCCGGAAAAGAGCTTCATCAAGGCCAGTCGCAAACTGATGTTCCGCTGGTACGGCAACAACCTGCGGCAGAACTCCCGTGCCCTGGGCCTGGGGATCAAACGCCTCGGCATGTTCACTTCGGTGGTGCTGTTCGACCAGCGCGTGTCGATGTGGACCTCGCTGCTGGGCCTGACCGTGGCGTTGATCGCCAGCTTCAAGTACGGCACCGCGTTCATCCTGGTGTACCTGCTGTGGATCGGCATCACCCGGTTCATCCTGACCTTGTTGCTGTCGTGCTCCGGACACCGGATCGGCCCGGCCTACCCGGCGATTCTCTATTACAACCAGATCGTCGGCGCGCTGGTGAAGATCTACGTGTTCTTCCGCCTCGACCAACAGTCCTGGACTCGCCAACCCACGTCTCTGACCCGTGATCTCGCCAGCTTTCAACGTTGGTTCAACACCTGGTCGTCTCGGACCATGACCTTCTCTGCCGGCAGCATTTTTGTCGCCGTGCTGCTGTTGATGGTCTGACCGAACTCGCCTGAATTAACTAGGAAAACGCCCCTTATGAATACCGCCGTCAACGCCAACGTAGTGCACGAATCCGAAGCCCAGCGCCAACACGCCCGCGTGAAAATCCCGGCCAAGTTGCGTTTCTTCGGCCCTGACCGGACACCGGTCGAAGCCCGGGTGATCGACCTGTCCGCCGGTGGCCTGGCGTTCAATGCCGGTCAGTTGCCGCTGAAAATCGGCGACGTGTACAAGGCCCGCCTGCAGTTCGTCATCGACAACCTCGGCCTGGCCATGGACGTCGAGTTGCAGGTCCGCTCTTTCGATCGCGAGACCGGACGCGCCGGCTGCCAGTTCCAGAACCTGGAACCACGGGACATCTCGACCCTGCGCCACCTGATCACTTCGCACCTGGCTGGCGACATCGTCAGCGTCGGTGAAATGCTGGCGACCCTGCAGCGCGACAACTTCACCAAGGCGCGCAAGATGAAGGACGGCGGCCACGGCATGACCGCGTTCGGACGCCTGAAAGCCGTGACCTTCAGCCTGGGGATCTTTGTGGTGGGTGTTGCCGCCTTCGGCTTCGTTTTCAAATCGGTGTATGGCATGTACTTCGTCAGTCACGCCCAGGCCGGTCTGGTCAGCGTACCGGGCGTGAACATCACCATGCCCCGCGACGGTACCGTACAGAGCCTGGTGAAAGCCGACGGCGTGGCCGCCAAGGGCGCACCGCTGGCGACCTTCAGCACCAGCATGCTCGACGTGCTCAAGGGCCATCTGGACGAAGACCAACTGCAACCGGCCAAGGTTGAAGAACTGTTCGGCAAGCAGATGACCGGCACCCTGACCTCGCCTTGCGATTGCACCGTGGCCCAGCAAATGGTCGCCAACGGTCAGTACGCCAGCAAGGGCGACGTGATCTTCCAACTGGTCCCGCGGGGCGGCGAAGCCAATGTTGAAGCGCGCTTCTCCTATCGCCAGTTCGGCGACGTACGCCCGGGCACTTCGGTGCGCTTCCAGATCGCCGGCGAAGACAAGAGCCGCACCGGCAAGATCGTCAGCAGCACCAGCCTGAAAAGCGCCGACCTGTCGTCGGACATCCGCGTGCTGATCCAGCCGGACGAAACCCTGGACAGCTCCCTCGCCGGCCGCCCGGCGGAAGTGAGCAGCGACCGTGGCCCGAACCTGAACTGGCTGATCGACAAAGCCATGGCTGTCGGTCTTTAAGTCGAGGACATGCCTGTGACTACTCCAACCCTCAACACGCTGCCGAGCCTGTGGGAGCGAGCTTGCTCGCGATGGGATCGACGCGGTTTGTCTGATGCACCGAGCCAGCCGCATCGCGAGCAAGCTCGCTCCCACAGGGGATTTGCGTTCTGTTCGCTAGCCCTGGCGGTCAGCCTCAGCGGCTGCGCCGGCCTCCCCGACCAGCGCCTGGCCAACGAAGCGCTCAAGCGCGGCGATACCGCCACCGCTGCGGCAAACTACCGGCAACTGGCAGACCTGGGCTACAGCGAAGCACAGGTCGGCCTGGCCGATATCCAGGTCGACAGCCATGACCCGGCGCAGATGAAACAGGCCGAGGCGACTTACCGCGCCGCGGCCAGCGTTTCGCCGCGCGCCCAGGCACGCCTCGGTCGCCTGCTGGTGGCCAAGCCCGGTTCCACCGAAGCCGAGCAGCACGAAGCCGAAACCCTGTTGAAAAAAGCCGCCGCCGCGGGCGAAGGCAACACCCTGATTCCACTGGCGATGCTGTACCTGCAATACCCGCACAGCTTTCCCAACGTGAATGCCCAGCAGCAGATCAGCCAATGGCGTGCCGAGAACAAACCGGAAGCCGGCTTGGCGCAAGTGCTGCTCTATCGCACCCAGGGCACCTACGACCAGCATCTGGACGACGTGGAAAAGATCTGCAAGGCCGCGCTCAACACCAGCGACATCTGCTACGTCGAACTGGCCACGGTCTACCAGAAACAGGCCAAGCCAGAACAACAGGCCGAGCTGATCAAGCAGATGCAAGCGGCTCACGCTCGCGGCAGCGTTTCGGCGCAGCGCGTCGACAGCGTCGCCCGCGTGCTCGCCGATGCGACCCTGGGCAAGACCGACGAGAAGACCGCGCAATCGCTGCTCGAACCGATCGCCCCGGGCTACCCGGCGTCGTGGGTCACCCTCGCGCAGTTGATCTACGACTTCCCGGAACTCGGCGACGTCGACCAGATGATGAAGTACCTGGACAACGGCCGCGCCGCCGACCAGCCACGCGCCGAGTTGTTGCTGGGCAAGCTCTACTTCGAAGGCAAGCTGGTGCCGGCCGACGCCAAGGTCGCCGAGGAGCATTTCCAGAAAGCCGTCGGCCGCGAAGTCGCCGCCGATTACTACCTCGGCCAGATCTATCGCCGTGGCTACCTGGGCAAGGTCTATCCGCAGAAGGCCCTCGACCATCTGTTGACCGCTGCGCGCAACGGCCAGAACAGCGCCGACTTCGCCATCGCCCAACTGTTTTCCCAAGGCAAGGGCACCAAGCCTGATCCGCTGAACGCCTACGTCTTCAGCCAACTGGCCCTGGCCCAGAACACGCCGCAAGCCACCGAGCTTGCGCAAACAATCCAAACGCAATTGCCGCCCGACCGGTTGGCCCAAGCCCAACGCCTGTTGAAACAAGAACAGGCCGTGCGCGGTGCCCTGAGCCCGAACACGCCGGAACTGCATACCCTGCAAGAAGAAGTCAGCGAGGAATCCCAATGAAGTTGAATCCATTCATGAAGGCTGGCATCGGCCTGACATTCGCGCTGATCTGGTCTTGCCCGACGCTTGCGGCGATGACTGAAGAAACCAAGAACTTCGGCCTGGACGTGAAAATCACCGGCCAGTCCGAAGACGACCGTGACCTCGGCACCCAGCGCGGCGGCGACGTCAACGGCCTCGGCCTTGACCTGCGCCCGTGGGTGTATGGCGAAAGCGGCGCGTGGAGCGCTTACGCCATGGGTCAGGCGGTGACGTCCACCGACATCATCGAGACCGACACACTGCAAGAGTCCGAAGGCACCGAGAACACCAGCAACAATGACCGCCAGACCAAGAAGAACTACCTGGCGATGCGCGAATTCTGGGTTGGCTACAGCGGTTTCACGCCCTACCCCGGCGAGATCCTGAAGTTCGGTCGTCAGCGTCTGCACAACGACGACGGTCAATGGCGCGATACCAACATCGAAGCCCTGAACTGGACCTTCGACACCACCTTGTTGCGCGCCAACGCGGGTGTCGCCGAGCGCTTCAGCGAGTACCGCACTGACCTGAAAGAACTGTCCCCCAAGGACAAGGATCGCCTGCACGCCTACGCCGATGCCGAATACCAATGGACACCGGGTCACTGGGCCGGCATTCGCGGTCACCACACTCACGATGACGGCAAGCTCGACTATCCGGAGCCGGGCGTACCTTCCGATTCGCTGGACAAAAAACAGAATGGCGACATCAGCTGGCTGGGCTTGCAGGCCAACAGCGATGCCTACAACTGGCGCAACACCAATACCTTCAACTACTGGGGCAGCATCACCGGCATGAGTGGCGACCGCGACACGGTCAACCCGCTGAACGCTGATGGCACCGCTCCCGCACAACCCAAGAGCAGCGGCGATGTCGATGGCTGGGCCACCGACCTGGGCGTGCGCCTGCGCCTCGATCCGCAATGGCAAGTCGGTGCGGCCTACGCCCGGGCCAGCGCCGATTACGAACAGAACGGCCTGGAAAGCAACCGCTCGAACTACACCGGCACCCGCTCGCGCGTGCACCGTTTCGGCGAAGCCTTCCGTGGCGAAATGAACAACATGCAATCGGCCACGCTGTTCGGTTCGTGGATGCTCAACGACGAGTACGACGCCAGCCTGATCTACCACAAATTCTGGCGCGTCGACGGCAACAAACCGATCACCAGCGACGGCATCGACGCCGTGCAAAACAACACCGACGACGTGACCGGCGCCGTGTTGTCCAGCACCTCCCTGCCGCTGAACGATGGCGAAAAAGACCTCGGTCAGGAAATGGACCTGGTGGTCACCAAGTACTTCAAGCAAGGCCTGTTGCCGGCGTCGATGAGCCAGGCGATCGATGAGCCTTCGGCCCTGGTGCGCTTCCGTGGCGGCGTGTTCAAGCCAGGCGATGCGTACGGCAAAGAAGTCGATTCGTACATGCATCGCGCGTTCATCGACGTGGTCTGGAAATTCTGATGCAGAGCGCGAAGGGAGTCCCCGACATGAACAGTGCCAAGAAAGGTTCCTTGACCTTGCTGGCCGGCGCGATGCTACTGGCAAGTGCGGCTGCCTTCGCGACTGTGGAGCCCGCTGCGCCCGCCAAGCCGGCCACTGTTGCCAAGGAGCTGCAACAAGCCAAGACCTACACCGTCAGCAGCGCACCGACCGCACCGCTGGAACTGGCCAAGCCGAAACTGCCGGACGTTTCCGGCTACACAGCCGAGGCCATCGCGAAAAAAATCGTGCGTAGCAAGGCCGGCAAGATCAGCGTGCGCCGGATGATGCAGGAGGACGCCCTGAAGGACTTCATCGGTGGCGACAACAAGATGGCCGAGTGGGTGGTGCGTCAGCACGGCATCCCCCAGGCGATCTTCGTCGACGACGGCTACATGAACCTCAAGGACCTGGCGAAAAAAGTCCCCAAGCAGTACTTCAGCGAAACCTCGCCAGGTGTGTTCCTGTCCCGCTTGCCGATCGTGGTCGGTCGTCACGGCATCCTCGAAATCGACAAGCAGACCCAGGAACTGCGCCTGTCCCAGGAGGGCGGTGCGTTCCTGGTCAACGACGGTCAGTTGTTCGTACGCGATACCAAAATCACTGGCTGGCGCGAGAAGGACAACGGCCCGGCGACGTTCAATTCGCCGAAGGAATTCCGTCCGTTCCTGCTGTCCTGGGGCGGCACCGAGACCTACATCGCCAACAGCAAGATCGCCAGTTTCGGCTACGCCAACAGTAAATCCTACGGCGTGAGTATTTCCCAGTACACGCCGAACATGGCCAAGGTGCTCAAGCGTCCTGAGCCGACCGGCTGGATCGTCGGCTCCGAGTTCTCGGACATGTGGTACGGCTTCTACTGCTACGAAACCCGCGACTTCGTGGTCAAGGGCAACACCTACAAAGACAACATCGTCTACGGCATTGACCCGCACGACCGTTCCCACGGTCTGATCATTGCCGACAACACGGTGTACGGGACCAAGAAGAAGCACGGGATCATTATTTCCCGTGAGGTCAACGACAGCTTCATCTTCAACAACCGCAGCTACGACAACAAGTTGTCGGGCCTGGTGATCGACCGTAACAGCGTGAACAACCTGATTGCCCACAACGAGATCTACCAGAACCACACCGACGGCATCACCCTCTACGAGAGTGCGGACAACCTGTTGTGGGGCAACAAGGTCATCAGCAACCGTCGCCACGGCATCCGCATTCGTAACAGCGTGAACATTCGCCTGTACGAAAACGTCGCCATGGCCAACGGCCTGACCGGCGTCTACGGCCACATCAAGGACCTGAGCAACACCGACCGCGACATCAAGCTCGACCCGTTCGACGCCCAGGTGTCACTGATCGTGGTCGGCGGTGAGCTGGCGGCCAACGGCAGCGGCCCGCTGTCCATCGACTCGCCGCTGAGTGTCGAGTTGTATCGCGTGTCCATGCTCGCACCGACCAAATCCAGCGGCATCAGCTTCACCGGCATCCTTGGCGAGCGCCAGGATGAAATTCTCGACCTGCTGGTGCGCCAGCAGAAAGCCGTGCTGATCGACCCCGTCGAACGCCAGACCGAAATGCGGGACTGAGGATAATCTTATGCACCCACACTTGATCAAATTACTCAGCCTTTCGGCCCTGACCGCCGGCATTCTCGCGGCCAGCGGCGGCGCGCGTGCCGATGAAGTCCAGGCTCCAAAATTTACTGCCGAACCGTGCTGCAGCCTGTGTCCGGCCGCCCACGACGCGAAGAACTACACCACCCGTTATCAGCAGAACTTCACCACGCTGGTGCAGGCCCAGGGCGACTGGCTGTTCCGTACGCAGGAAGACTTGCGCACAGAATTCGACACCACGCCCGCCGGCTACAAACGCATGAAACAGCTGCACGATGCGTTCAAGAGCAAAGGTGTGGAACTGGTTGTCGTGTACCAGCCGACCCGTGGCCTGGTGAACCGCAACAAGCTCAACCCGGCGGAGAAAGCCAGCTTCGACTTCGACAAGGCGCTGCGGAACTACAAGTCCATGCTCGGCCGTTTCGCGCAGATGGGCTACGTCGTTCCGGACCTGTCGCCGCTGACCAACGAGTCGTTGCCAGACACCCTGCCCGCCCACGATTTCTACTTCCGTGGCGACCAGCACTGGACCCCGTACGGTGCCCAGCGCACGGCGAAAATCGTCGCCGAGAAGGTCAAGCAATTGCCTGAATTCGCCGACATTCCCAAGCGCGAATTCGAGACCAAAAAATCGGGTCGCATGGGCAAGACCGGAACATTGCACAACATGGCCGGTCAACTCTGTGGCACCAGCTACGCGATCCAGTACATGGATCAGTTCACCACCGAGCCGAAGGGCGAAGCGGGCGATGGCGATCTGTTCGGTGATTCCGGCAATCCGCAAATCACCCTCGTGGGTACCTCCCACAGTGGCAAGAACTACAACTTCGCCGGTTTCCTCGAAGAGGCCATCGGCGCCGACATTCTCAACGTGGCGTTCCCCGGCGGCGGCCTGGAAGGTTCGATGCTGCAGTACCTGGGCAGCGACGAGTTCCAGAAGAACCCGCCGAAGATTCTCATCTGGGAATTCTCGCCGCTGTACCGCCTCGACCAGGAAACCATCTACCGCCAGATGATGGCGCTGCTGGACAACGGTTGCGAAGGCAAGGATGCGCAGATGTCCGGCAGCGCCACGCTCAAGCCGGGCAAAAACGAGTTGATGGTCAACAGCAAGAACATGGACCTGCGTAACGCTAGCCACCAGGTCGACATCCGCTTCGCCGATACGTCGGTGAAAACCCTGCAAGCCACCCTCTGGTACATGAACGGTCGCCACGAGGACATCAAGATCGACAAACCGGAAACCTCCGAGACTGACGGGCGTTTCGCTTTCGAGTTGCGCACGGACGAAGACTGGGCCTCGCAGAACCTGCTGGCCGTTGAAGTCCAGGGCCCCGAAGCCGGTGCCGCGCCTCAGAAAGTCGAAGCGAAAATTTGCAAACGCAACGTATTCCCGGGCACCGAGCAGCGTACTGCTTCGGTCGGGCAATGAGGTCTGCTATGCGCAATCCGAAATTATCAACACTGTTGGCACCGACGCTCTTGAGCCTGGCGATGTTCGCCGGGGCCACGCAAGCGGCGGCGCCATTGCGTCCGCCACAGGGTTACTTTGCACCGATAGAGAAGGTCAAAACCGGCGACAAGAGCGAAGGCTGCGATGCGATGCCGACGCCTTACACCGGCTCGTTGCAATTTCGCAGCAAGTACGAAGGTTCGGACAAGGCCCGCTCGACCCTGAACGTGCAGTCGGAAAAAGCCTTCCGTGAAAGTACTGCCGACATCACCAAGATCGAGCGCGGCACCAGCAAGCGCGTGATGCAGTTCATGCGTGACGGTCGCCCGGAACAACTGGAATGCACGCTCAATTGGTTGACCGCGTGGGCCAAGGCCGATGCCTTGATGTCCAAGGACTTCAACCACACCGGCAAGTCGATGCGTAAATGGGCGTTGGGCAGCATGGCGTCTTCATACATTCGCCTGAAGTTTTCCGACTCCCGTCCGCTGGCCAACCATCAGCAAGAGTCGCAGTTGATCGAAGCCTGGTTCAGCAAGATGGCCGACCAGGTGGTCAGCGACTGGGACAACCTGCCGCTCGAGCAGACCAACAATCACTCGTACTGGGCCGCCTGGTCGGTGATGGCCACTTCCGTCGCCACCAACCGCCGCGACCTGTTCGACTGGGCCGTGAAGGAATTCAAGGTCGGCGCCAACCAGGTCGACGCCAACGGTTATCTGCCCAACGAACTCAAGCGTGAACAACGGGCGCTGGCGTACCACAACTACGCCCTGCCGCCGCTGGCGATGATCGCCAGTTTCGCCCAGGTCAACGGAGTGGACTTGCGTCAGGAAAACAATGGCGCACTCAAACGCCTGGGTGACCGGGTGCTGTCCGGGGTGAAAGACCCGGATGAGTTCGAGAAAAAGAACGGCAAGGAACAGGACATGACCGACCTTAAGGTCGACTCGAAATTTGCCTGGCTCGAACCGTACTGCTCGCTCTACACCTGCTCGCCCGAGGTGCTGGCGAAGAAACACAAGATGCAACCGTTCAAGACCTTCCGCCTCGGCGGTGACCTGACCAAGGTCTACGACCCGGCCAATGAAAAGGGCAAGGGTTCCTAGACCAGACACAACCCCCTGTAGGAGCTGCCGAAGGCTGCGATCTTTTGATCTTGCTTTTAAAGATCAAGATCAAAAGATCGCAGCCTTCGGCAGCTCCTACAGAGTCAGCGTCTGGTGTGAGTTTTTTGTGTGTTGCCCTCCAGGTTTTCTTGGGGGGTTTGGGGGGGCCGTTGGCCCTTGACTGTTGGTTCAAACAAGGAGAGATCGGGATGGTTTTTTCGTCCAACGTGTTCCTGTTTTTGTTCTTGCCGATCTTCCTCGGCTTGTACTACCTGAGCGGGCAACGCTATCGCAATCTGCTGCTGCTGATTGCCAGTTACGTGTTCTACGCCTGGTGGCGTGTGGACTTCCTCGCGCTGTTCGCCGGCGTCACGCTGTGGAACTACTGGATCGGCCTGAAAGTCGGTGCCGCCGGAGTCAAGACCAAACCGGCGCAGCGCTGGCTGCTGCTCGGCGTGGCCGTCGACCTGTGCATCCTCGGCTACTTCAAATACGCCAACTTCGGCGTCGACAGCATCAACGCGATGATGACGTCGGTGGGCCTGGAGCCTTTCATCCTGACCCACGTGCTGCTGCCGATCGGGATCTCGTTCTACGTCTTCGAGTCCATCAGCTACATCATCGACGTCTACCGTGGTGACACTCCAGCGACCCGCAACCTGATCGACTTCGCGGCGTTCGTGGCGATCTTCCCGCACTTGATCGCCGGTCCCGTGTTGCGTTTTCGCGACCTGGCCGACCAGTTCAACAACCGCACCCACACCCTCGACAAGTTCTCCGAGGGCTGCACGCGGTTCATGCAGGGTTTCATCAAGAAAGTCTTCATCGCCGACACCCTCGCGGTGGTGGCCGACCACTGCTTCGCCCTGCAAAACCCGACCACGGGCGATGCCTGGCTCGGCGCCCTGGCGTACACCGCACAGCTGTATTTCGACTTCTCCGGTTACAGCGACATGGCCATCGGCCTGGGCCTGATGATGGGTTTCCGTTTCATGGAAAACTTCAAGCAGCCGTATATCAGCCAGTCGATCACCGAGTTCTGGCGGCGCTGGCACATCAGCCTCTCGACCTGGCTGCGTGACTATCTGTACATCACCCTGGGCGGCAACCGCAAAGGCACGCTGATGACCTATCGCAACCTGTTCCTGACCATGCTGCTCGGTGGTCTGTGGCACGGCGCGAACATCACCTACATCGTCTGGGGTGCATGGCACGGCATGTGGCTGGCGATTGAAAAAGCCATCGGCCTGAATACTTCACCACGCAGCTTCAACCCGATCCGCTGGGTGCTGACCTTCCTGCTGGTGGTGATGGGCTGGGTGATCTTCCGTGCGGAAAACCTGCACGTCGCCGGGCGCATGTACGGCGCGATGTTCAGCTTCAGCGACTGGTCGCTGTCGGAACTCAACCAGGCCAGCCTCACCGGCCTGCAAGTGGCAACGCTGATCGTGGCCTACGTGACCCTGGCGTTCTTCGGCCTGCGGGATTTCTACACCAATCAGCCGCCGGTGAAGACCAAGCCTGCAGTGAACGTCGACGCCGACGGCCCGGCCGCGGCGACACCGGGAACGATCAAGGCCGTGCCTGGGGAGAACCCGGCGAGCATCCACCAGCCTGGCTACACCGTCGGCGTCGAAGCCCAGGTGCAACCAGCCTACTGGACCGCTGACTGGTCACGCTACGTGATGCGTGCGCTGGTGCTGCTGCTGTTCATCGCCTCGATTCTCAAACTCTCGGCGCAAAGCTTCTCGCCGTTCCTTTACTTCCAGTTCTGAGGGATCTGACCATGACCCGCTCATTACGCATTTTCTACATCGCGCTGTTCCTGGTGACCTTGCTGGTGCTCGGTCTGTGGTCGGTGCGCAGCTTCTTCGGCTTCAGCACCAACGCCGATGCGACGGTGCTCAACGGTCGCTGGTCCAAGGCCGTGGAAACCCACTACGACGACGAGTTCCCGATCAAGCGCCTGGGCACCAATCTCTGGGCCGCGCTGGATTTCAAACTGTTCAACGAAGGTCGTCCGGGCGTGGTGCTCGGTCGCGACCAATGGCTGTACAGCGATGAAGAATTCCACCCGGTGGTCAACGAAGAGCTGAACCTGCAAGGCAACTACGCGCTGGTCGAAGGCGTGCGCCAGACCTTGAAAGAGAAAGGCGTGCAACTGGTGATGGCAGTGGTGCCGGCCAAGGTGCGCCTGTACCCGGAACACCTCGGTGAGGTGAAACCGGCGAGCATCCACGCCAACCTCTACAAGGACTTCCACCAGCGCTTGGCCGCCGACCGGATTCCGGCCCCTGACCTGCTCGGCCCGCTGCAACAGGCCAAGCAGAACGGCCAGCAAGTGTTCCTGCGCACCGACACCCACTGGACCCCGGAAGGCGCCGAGATCGCCGCCAACCGTCTGGCCAGGACCATCGCCGACAAATACCCGCTGAGCGGCGAACCGCAGCGCTTTGTCACCGAACCTGCCGAAACCGTCACCCACAAGGGCGACCTGCGTCTGTTCCTGCCACTGGACCCGCTGTTCGAAAACCTGATGCCCAAGCAGGAAACCTTGCACAAGCGCAATACGGTCGCTGCTGAAGATCAGCCCGCCGGCGACGACGCCCTGTTCGCCAACACCGAAGTGCCGGTGGCCCTGATCGGCACCAGCTACAGCGCCAACCCCAGCTGGAATTTTGTGGGAGCGCTCAAGCAGGCGCTGCACAGCGACGTAGTCAATTACGCCGAAGACGGTCACGGCCCGATTCTGCCGATGCTCAGCTACCTGAAAAGCGATGCCTTCAAGAACAGCCCGCCACAGGTGCTGATCTGGGAGTTCCCTGAACGATATCTGCCTGTGAACAACGAAATCGGCGACGCCGACCCGCAGTGGGTCGCAGAGCTTAAACAAGCCGGCGCCCGCCAACAAAACGTAGCTGCAAACACTAAATCCGAGACGCCCGACCGGGCGCAAAACTGAAAGAGAGGTACACCATGACTTTCACTACTACTCCTCGTCGTCTCGCCAAACGCCTTGCCCTGGTTGCCGGCCTCAGCGTGCTGTCGGTACAGGCTTTCGCCGCTGGCGACGCCGCCCTGTACGGCCCGACCGCACCGAAAGGCTCGACCTTCGTGCGTATCTACAACGCCAGCAACGCCGAAGTCAGCGCCACCGTCGGCAGCACCAACCTGAGCGATGTCGCGCCACTGTCGAGCAGTGACTTCAGCTTCATGCCGGGCGGCGACTACAGCGCCAAGGTCGGTAGCCAGTCCCTGCCGGTGAAACTGGCCGGCGACCACTATTACACCCTGGTCAACAACGCCAGCGGCGCACCGCAACTGATCGAAGAGCCGCCGTTCAAGAACAAGCAGAAGTCCCTGGTCCGAGTGCAAAACCTCAGCGACAAGGCGCTGACCCTGAAAACCGCCGATGGCAAGACCGACGTGGTCCCGAACGTTGCACCCAAGGGTCGCGGCGAGCGTGAAATCAACCCGGTGAAGGTCAGCCTGGCGCTCTATGACGGCACCACCAAAGTCGGCGACGTGAAACCGGTCGCCCTGGAACGCGGTGAAGCCGCGGTGCTGTACGTCACCGGCAGCGGCAGCAGCCTGTCGCCGGTCTGGGTGAAACGCCCGGTATCGACGCGCTAATGAATTAACCGAAAGGCCGGCATTGATCCGTGTAGGAGCTGCCGCAGGCTGCGATCTTTTGATCTTGATTTTTTGCGCTCTTCAGGACGCCAAAGATCAAAAGATCGCAGCCTTCGGCAGCTCCTACAGCAGCCTTTCGGCACGGAACAAAAACAAGAGTGAAACGACAGAACGCAGTAGCTCTAACCAATCGATATTCAAGGAGTAACAACATGATTCCGGTGATCTTGTCAGGTGGTAGTGGCTCACGTCTTTGGCCGCTTTCCCGCAAACAATTCCCTAAACAGTTCCTGGCCCTGACCGGCGAACACACCCTGTTCCAGCAAACCCTGGAACGCCTGGTGTTCGAAGGCATGGACACGCCCATCGTGGTCTGCAACAAGGACCACCGCTTCATCGTCAACGAGCAATTAGCGGCACGCAAACTGGAGTCCCAGCGCATCCTGATGGAGCCGTTCGGTCGCAACACTGCGCCGGCCGTGGCCCTGACCGCGATGATGCTGGTCAATGAAGGTCGCGACGAACTGATGCTGGTATTGCCGGCCGACCACGTCCTGGAAGACCAGAAAGCCCTGCAACGCGCCCTGGCCCTGGCCACAGTGGCCGCCGAAAACGGTGAAATGGTGCTGTTCGGCGTACCGGCGACCAAGCCGGAAACCGGTTATGGCTACATCAAGTCGACCAACGACTCGCTGCTGCCAGAAGGCGTCAGCCGCGTCTCGCACTTCGTCGAAAAACCCGACGTGAAACGTGCCACCGAGTTCGTCCAGTCCGGCGGTTACTTCTGGAACAGCGGCATGTTCCTGTTCCGCGCCAGCCGCTTCCTCGAAGAGCTGAAAAAGCACGATCCGGACATCTACGACACCTGCCTGCTGACCCTGGAACGCAGCCAACAGGACGCCGACACCATCACCTTCGACGAAGCCACCTTCGCCTGCTGCCCGGACAATTCCATCGACTACTCGGTGATGGAAAAAACCCAACGCGCCTGCGTCGTGCCGCTGACCGCCGGCTGGAGCGATGTCGGTTGCTGGTCGTCGCTGTGGGAAGTGAATGCGAAAGACGCCAACGGCAACGTCACCAAAGGCGACGTGGTGATCCAGGACAGCAAAAACTGCATGATCCACGGCAACGGCAAACTGGTGTCGGTGATCGGCCTGGAAAACATCGTCGTGGTCGAAACCAAAGACGCCATGATGATCGCCCACAAGGACAAGGTCCAAGGCGTCAAACAGATGGTCAACACCCTCAACGAACAGGGCCGTAGCGAAACCCAGAACCACTGCGAAGTCTACCGTCCGTGGGGTTCCTACGACTCGGTGGACATGGGCGGCCGCTTCCAGGTCAAGCACATCTCGGTCAAACCGGGCGCCTGCCTGTCGCTGCAAATGCACCACCACCGCGCTGAGCACTGGATCGTGGTCAGCGGCACGGCGGAAGTGACCTGTGACGAGAACGTGTTCCTGCTGACCGAGAACCAGTCGACCTACATTCCGATTGCTTCGGTGCATCGTTTGCGTAATCCGGGGAAGATTCCGCTTGAGATCATCGAGGTGCAATCGGGGAGTTATCTGGGCGAGGACGATATCGAGCGGTTTGAAGATATCTACGGGCGCTCGACGCCGGTTGAGCGTGGGGTTGCGGTGAAGACGATCGCGCAGTAAGCCTCTGTAAACCTTGAGCCCCCGATCCACCTGCTGCGTTCCCTATCCGCAGCGGGTGGTTCGGGGGCTTTTTTTGTACTGGTTTTTTGTAGTGCCTCGACTGGCCTCTTCGCGGGCAAGCCCGCTCCCACAGTGGACCGGGTGGAACACAACATTCGTGAACAACCAGAAAACCTGTGGGAGCGGGCTTGCCCGCGAAGGGGCCCCCACAGTCACCGCGAAAATCTCTCCCATCGCCAATCGCACCTACCCTTAGGTAGGATGCACTTCTCTGCTCCCGAGGTTTGCGCGTCATGTTCATCGGCGTCCTGCTGGTCATCACCTGGCTGATCCTGCTGCTGCGCTACCCGGCCAAGGCTTTGCCCGTATCCGTGGCCGCCGCCGTGGGGCTGGGCATCGTCGCGACCTGGGTCATCTGGATGGACCACCGCGAACTCAAGCAACTGCAACGCCTGGAGTTGCGTATCAGCTATGCGCCCGGGCACTGCCCGACCGACCGACCGCTGAAACTGACGATGAACAATGGCAATGACGTGCCGCTGACCGAGTTGCGCTGGCGGGTTGCGGCCTATGCGCCGGGCGATACGGTGAACCTCGCCGACAACCAATACTCCGCCCCGCGTTATCGCGGTCCCGGCGAATTGCAGGCCGGTGGCAATTGGGAAGATTGCTTGCCCCTGCCGCCATTGCGCCCTGGCTACCGGCCGGAAACCCTGGAGTTTCGCGCCGAGCGATTGCAGGGTAGTTTTTCCGACTGATCCCTCCCCCATTTTTTGCACAAGGAATGCGCCATGCCCGTTGCGTTGATTACCGGTTGCTCCAGCGGCATTGGCCGTGCCCTTGCCGATGCGTTCAAGGTCGCCGGCTATGAAGTCTGGGCCAGTGCCCGCAAGGCCGAAGATGTCGCGGCACTCACTGCTGCGGGTTTCACCGCCGTGCAACTGGATGTCAACGACGCCGTGGCGCTCGAAACCTTGAGCGAGCGAATCAACCAGCAAACCGGCGGCCTCGATGTGCTGATCAACAACGCGGGTTATGGCGCCATGGGGCCGTTGCTCGATGGTGGCGTACCGGCCATGCAGCGCCAGTTCGAAACCAATGTGTTCGCCATCGTCGGCGTCACCCGCGCCTTGTTCCCGGTGCTGCGTCGGGCCAAGGGGCTGGTGGTGAATATCGGTAGCGTGTCCGGCGTACTGGTCACGCCATTCGCCGGTGCCTACTGCGCCTCGAAAGCCGCCGTGCATGCCTTGAGCGATGCCTTGCGCATGGAACTGGCGCCGTTCGGCGTGCGGGTCATGGAGGTGCAGCCGGGGGCCATCGCTTCCAGCTTCGCCAAGAATGCCGGGCATGAAGCCGAGCAATTGATCAGCGAGCAATCGCCGTGGTTTCCGCTGCGTGAAGGCATACGCGCCCGGGCCAGGGCTTCCCAGGACAGACCGACCCCGGCCAGTGAGTTTGCTGCCGGATTGCTCAAGGCCGCGCAGCAAGCCAAACCGCCACGGCTGATCCGCCTGGGCAATGGCAGCCGCGCGTTGCCGCTGATGGCCAGTTTGCTGCCCAAGGGTTTGCTCGAATCCGGGCTGATGAAGCGGTTCGGGTTGCGTGGGCAGCTCTGACACCGCGTCATCGTTCTTCGCGGGCAAGCCCGCTCCCACAGGTCATGCGCAGATTTTGAAATAGCGCTAATCCTGTGGGAGCGGGCTTGCCCGCGAAGGCGTCAGAACAGACACCACAGAATTTCAGGAAACACCATGACCGACTACACCGAATACTTCGACGAAGTGATCCAGGCCCACGTGGCCATCGAACAATGGCTGGCCGAGGAGCGCGACGCGTCCGAGCTGGAAAAACTGCTGACGCGCTTTTCGCCGCAGTTCTCCATGGTCTCTCCGCTCGGCCGGGTACTGGACTTTGACGCGCTGAACGAACTGTTCACGCTGGCGGGTGGCAAGAAACTCGGGTTCCGCATCGAGCTCAGCGAGTTGCGTGGCATTGCGTTATACGACGGTGGCGCCACCGTGAGTTACCGCGAGCAACAGACCGATGCGACCGGGCTGCACTCGGATCGTCGTTCCACGGTTGTGTTCGAGAAGGTAGATGACAGGATTCTTTGGCGGCATTTGCAAGAGACCTTCTGCTGAACACGACGACGATCGACTGTAGGAGCGAGCCCGCTCGCGATGGACGTCAACGATAACGCGTGCATTCTGAATACACGCGGCGCGCTCTGGTTCATCGCGAGCAAGCTCGCTCCTACAAGTGTTAAGCACCATCGCCTTGCTTCACCACCACCGTACAGGTAATCCCCGCCGCCAACACCACCCCCTCCGGCACTTCATCGATGTGAATGCGTACCGGCACTCGTTGCGCCAGGCGTACCCAGTTGAAGGTCGGGTTGACGTCGGCGATCAGTTCGCGACTCTCCGGGTTGTCGCGGTCGTAGATGCCGCGCGAAATGCTTTCCACATGGCCCTTGAGCACTTCGCCGCTCATCAGTTGCATGTCGGCCTTATCACCGACGCGTACTCGGGGCAGCTTGGTTTCTTCGAAGAAGCCGTAGACCCAGAACGAGTTCATGTCGACCACGGCCATTTTCGCCTCGCCGATGCGCGCGTAGTCGCCGCGATGCACATTGAGGTTGGTGACGTAGCCGTCCACCGCGGCGCGCACTTCAGTGCGTTTGAGGTTGAGTTCGGCGGCCTCCAGTTGCGCCTGCGCCTGCTGGTAATCAGCCAGGGCCGAGTCGGCGAGGTTACTGGCGTCGTCGCGGTTTTCCCGGGAGATCACCAGGTTGTCCATATCGGCTCGACGATGGGCGTTGACCTTGCGCATCTCCCAGGTCGCCTTGCGTGATGCCACCAGACTCTGCGCTTGCTTGACCGCCAGGCGGTAGTGCTCGGGGTCGATCTGCATCAGCAAATCGCCTTTTTTCACCAGCTGGTTGTCACGCACCGGCACGTCCATCACTTCGCCGGTGACGTCGGCGGCGACGTTGATGATGTCGGCGCGCACGCGGCCGTCGCGGGTCCACGGCGTGTTCATGTAGTGCTCCCACAGGGTGCGGCCGACCCACAGCGCGAGGGCCAGCACCAGCAGGGTCGCGAGCAGGCTGAAAAACTTTTTCATCAGGGCATTCTCAGTGATAGAGAGTCAACGGTAGACAGTCAGCGCCATGGCACCGAACAGACAGGTAAACAGACTCAGGCGCAGCAACGCCGGGTGCCAGAAAAAACGGTACAGGTCGAACCCGGACAGGAACCGGTCCAGCGCCCAGGCCAGGGCCGCCGCGATGAAAAACATCAGGGTCATGGTCGGCATGTACACGCCGTGGAAGGCGATTTCACGAGGCATGTTCTAGTCCTTTTGGCTGGCTGCTTGTGAAGGCCGCGAGCGGTGATTGCGGATCGAGCAGCGAGGTGCGGATGAAGTGCAGGTAGCTCTTCACCCGGCGCAACGCCGAGGTATCGAAATGCGGGGCGAAAGGTTCGTCGGTGGACTGCACACGACTGATCGCGTGATCGACCGCGATCAGCGCGCGTTCGAGGTTGCTGCTGTTCGGTTGCAAAAACAGCCGCACCAGCGCACGCCCCATCACCCGGATCGCCTGGCGCCATGGCTGGGATTCGGCATAGGCCGGGTGCACCGGCAGAATCGCCTGTTCCTTGCGCAATTCGATGATCGCGTGGCCGACTTCCAGCACCACGAACATCCAGCGCAGCAAGTCCCGCTGCACCTGCGGTTGGCCCGCCGCGAAGCCGTAGGCCTGATGCACCAGGTCGCGAGTGCGGCTTTCGAAACTCGACGCCAGGCCCTTGAGCTTGCCGCTGATGGCGTATACCACCTGACCGCGCAGGTCCTGCTCCAGGCGACGCCACAACCAGCGGCTGTTGGGCGGCAGAATGATCGCTCCGGCCGCTGCGCACACCAGCATGCCCAGCACCATGGCGATGTAGTCGTTGATGAAGGTGTAGGGGTTGTAGACCGTGAGGTTGTCCGGCACTGAACCTGTGCTGAAGAAGATCAGCAAGCCCAGGCCGACGCCCACGTATTGCGGCCGCGAGGTCAGGAACGAGCCGAGTACGATCACCGGTGCGAGCATCACGCACAGCAACGGAAATCCGTCGATCCACGGGAAAATGAAAAACATCTCGACAAAGCCGATCAGCGCCCCGAGCAATGTCCCGCACGCCATCTGAAAGGCCATGCGTTTCGGGTTCGGGGTGGCGGCGGACAGGCCCACGGTCGCGGCGGCAATCAGGGTCATGGTCGCGCCGCTCGGCCAGGCGGTTGCCACCCAATAGCTGCCCAATACCACCAGAATGAATGCCGCGCGTATCCCCGATGCCGCCGCTGCCATCCAGTTGGTTTGCGGGGTGAACGGCTCGTCCCAGCGCTCCCGTTCGTGACTGTGATCAGCCAGCGACGCGTGGGTCTGTGCATAACTGTGCAAGTCGTCGACAAAGCGATAGAGCAGTTCGTAGGCGGTGTGGAAATCCAGTTGCCCGGCATCGCTCGGATTGCTCTGCTGGAACGTCGCCCGCAGACAGCGCACCCGCGCCGGCAACCCTTCCTTGTAGGCGCTCAGCACCGTGACCAGACGCGCTGCATCGGCGCTGGTCAGGGCACGCCCGCTGAAGCCGTCGAGCAGCTCGGCGAGGTCCTGCAAGCCGGGTTTGATCGCCTCCACCACCTGGTCCGCCGCGCTGCTGCGCAGGCGTTCGAGCAACTGGTGCAAGGCGTTGAAGCGCGTGGTGATGCCCATGAATTCGCTGTTCAGGCGACTGAGCCGGCCATTGCGTCGACGCATGTGCGAGTCTTCGAAAACAGTGACGCTGCGCAAGCCTTCCAGACCCACGGCTTCGGCGATGAAACGCACGTTGCCGGCCTCGAACGCCTCGCGCTGACTGCGACCGCGCAAGCCGTCGGTGACGAACAGGGCGAACACGCCGAAGCGCTGGTACAAGGCATTGCGCATCGCCGCGCTGGCCGATTGCGGCAGGATCGCCGCACTGACCAGGGTCGAACAGAGAATGCCCAACGAGATCTCCAGCACCCGCCAGACCGCCGCCATGAACGCGCCATCCGGATGGGCCAGCGCGGGCAAACCGACCATCGCGGCGGTGTATCCGGCGAGGACAAATCCATAGGCGCGGAAATTGCGGCAGCGCGCGGCACCGGCCGTGCAGATACCAACCCAGATCGCCAGCGAACCGAGGAACAGTTCAGTGTTCTGGGCAAACAGGGCGATCAGGGCAACCATCACCGCCGACCCGGCCAGGGTGCCGAGAAAACGATAGAAGCTCTTGGCGAACACCTGGCCGCTCTGCGGCTGCATGACGATGAACACGGTGATCATCGCCGTGCGCGGTTGCGGCAGTTCCAGGCGCATGGCCAGCCAAAGCGTCAGGAATGCCGCGAACAGCACCTTGAAGATGTAGACCCAGGTCACGCCGTCGCTGCGTGCCCAGTCGAAGAAACCCCGGCGCCATTCAAGGGAGTACAGCCAGCGCAAGGGTGCGGGCAAGGGAGTCATCAAATCCTGCTCAGTGAAAATTCAGCCAAAACTCGGAACCTGTGGGAGCGGGCTTGCTCGCGAAGAGGGAGTGTCAGGCAACAACAGTGTCATCAGACACACCGCCTTCGCGAGCAAGCCCGCTCCCACAGGTTTTGTGTTCAACGCAAAAGGCTCGGGGTTTTCGGCGCCTGGGTCTGACTGTCGTTCGGCACGTCGTTACCGGCACCGAGACCACCGCCCAACGCCGTCACCAATTGCGCATGGGCACTCAATCGCGCCGCCTGGACCTGCTGCTGCACTTGCTGCTGCTTGAACAGCAGAGTCTGGGCGTTGAGCACGTTGA
Source organism: Pseudomonas sp. GW456-E7 (assembly GCF_059424105.1). Lineage (NCBI taxonomy): Bacteria > Pseudomonadati > Pseudomonadota > Gammaproteobacteria > Pseudomonadales > Pseudomonadaceae > Pseudomonas > Pseudomonas sp. GW456-E7. Next base: position 242,187 of record NZ_JBWKZB010000003.1, read on the forward strand.
GGTAGTCGGTCAGTCCACGCTGATAAGCGATCATCGCGATGTCGTAGGTCTTCTGCGCGGTGGCCACCGACTCGGCGGCGAACGCCTGCTGCTTGTCCATGGACTCGCGGCGGATCAACTGGTCGGAGATATTCTTCAGGGCATTGACCAGGGTCTGGTTGTACTTGGCCACGGCGATGTCATACCCGGCCGAGGCTTCGCCCAACTCGGCACGCAAACGCCCGCCATCAAAAATCGGCAACGAAATCGCCGGCCCCACGCTGTAGTTGAGCTTCTTGCCGGTCAGGAACTCCAGGGCCCCGCCGCCGGTAGCCATATAGCCGAGGCTGCCGACCAGATCGACGTTGGGATAAAACCCGGCATGGGCGACATCGATGCCCCGCGCCTGCGCCGCCACTTGCCAGCGACTGGCGACCACGTCCGGGCGCTGGCCGAGCAATTGCGCCGGCAGCGTCGACGGCAGTTTCAGTGGCGCCTCCAGCGACAGCGTTGGCCGCTGCAGCTGCGCGCCTGCACCCGGCCCCTTGCCGGCGAGGGCGGCGAGCTGGTTGCGGCTCAAGGCGATTTCTTCGTCGAGGGCATCGAGCTGGCGATGGGTTTCCGGCAACGGCGTCTCGGCCTGGCTGACTTCGAAATGGGTGCCGATGCCGCCCTTCAAACGCTTCTGCGCCAGCTCAAGGATCTGCTGTTGCTGCTTCAAGGTTGCATCCACGATGTCCCGTTGCGCGTAATGCAGCGAGAGTTCGATGTAGACGCGCACGATGTTGTCCTGCAATTCGAGCTGGGCCTGACGCGCTTCAGCGACCGTCATGTGCGCCATGTCCACGGCGCGCTCGGTGGCATTGCTTTCACGGCCCCAGAGGTCGAGGGCATAACTGAAACCCAGCGCCGCGTTGTTGTCCCAGGTGGTGCTGTTGGCCAGCTCGCCGGGGCCATAGAACTGATCGGTAGGCCAGTTGTGACGCTTGAGGGTCGAGTCCCCATTGATTTGCAGCGACTCGGCCGCTTGCGCCACGCCAGCCATGGACCTGGCCTGACGCACCCGGGCGGCGGCCATTGCCAGGCTCGGGCTGCCTTGCAGTGCGAGGTCGATCCAGCGGTTCAGTTGCGGGTCGCCATAGGCTTGCCACCATTGCGCGGTGGGCCAATTCGCGTCTTGCGCGGCGCTCTGGATGGCTTCGTCGGTGGCCAGTGAATTGGCCTCCAGCGCCTTGCCCTGCGGGGCAATACCTCCGGTTCCGATGCAGCCGCTGATTGCCAGGGTTAAAGCCAAAACACTGAGCGGCTGAAGCGCTCTGCTGATGCGACGCGGCACTGCTGAAAATTCCTGAGGTGAGGGAGATCCCATGTCTGGACCGTAAATACGGTCCCCTATAGGAGCTGCCGAAGGCTGCGATCTTTTCAGATGGTTACTGTTTTTCCAGCAGCCACTTCGGCAGCTCCTACAGAGGTGGGCGCAATTCTAGGGGGGGGCTTTGACGGCGATAAGCTGGGATTCCTGTGAATCTTTGTTACCGTTAACGCGATAATCCGTAAGTCGATCTTTAGTCGCCTGTAAATAAACAGAAACTTCGTGTCACAATTTGTCATTCGACGAGAGAGCACCCCATGGACACTTTGCAAAACATGCGCGCCTTCAGTTACGTGGCCGAAGCCGGCAGCTTCACCGCCGCCGCCGTGCAACTGGACACCACCACGGCCAACGTCTCGCGCGCGGTCTCCAACCTGGAAGCCCACCTGCAAACCCGCCTGCTCAACCGAACGACCCGCCGCATCGCCCTGACCGAAGCCGGCAAGCGTTACCTGTTGCGCTGCGAACAGATCCTGGCCTACGTCGAAGAAGCCGAAGCCGAGGCCAGCGACGCCCACGCACGCCCGGCCGGGCAACTTAAAGTGCACACCATGACCGGCATCGGCCAGCACTTCGTGATCGACGCCATCGCCCGCTACCGCAAGACCCACCCGGACGTGACCTTCGACCTGACCATGGCCAACCGCGTGCCGGACCTGCTCGACGAGGGTTACGACGTGTCCATCGTCCTCGCCCGCGAACTGCCGGACTCGGGTTTCGTCTCCCAGCGCCTGGGCATCACCTACAGCATCGTTTGCGCCTCGCCGGCCTACGTCAAAGCCAACGGCTGCGCACAAAAACCCAGCGACCTGCTCAACCACGCCTGCCTGCGCCTGGTCAGCCCGGTGATCCCGCTGGAAAAATGGGCCTTCGACGGCCCTGATGGCCAGGAAATGGTCACCATCAACAGCTCACCGTTCCTGGTGAACTCCGCCGACGCGATGAAATCCGCGATCATCAGTGGCATGGGCGTTGGCGTCCTGCCGCTGTACGCCGCCATTGAAGGCCTGCGCAACGGCACGCTGGTGAGGGTGATGCCCAAATACCGCTCGCAGGAACTGAACCTGTATGCGATCTACCCTTCGCGCCAGTACCTGGATGCGAAGATCAAGACCTGGGTCGAGTATTTGCGTGGATCGCTGCCGGAGTTGCTGGCGGCGCATCAGGCGGAATTGGCGGCTTATGAATTGAGCGGGAGTCTGGGTGGAGTTCGGCTGGCGAATTGAGCCAAATCCTGACCCTGTAGGAGCTGCCGAAGGCTGCGATCTTTTGACTTTGATTTTTAAGAGCGGAAGATCAAGATCAAAAGATCGCAGCCTTCGGCAGCTCCTACAGGGGGCGTGCGTTTAGCCGAACGGTGTACACAAACGCTCTTCACCACTCAACAGGCCGAGCGTTAGCTCGCCTGCAGCTTTTGATCTACCCGCCCCCTCGGAAGGCTGAGCGCAGGCGTTCATCCGGGGATTGGCGCGCAGCGCCGTTCGACGCAGTCGAACTCATTGCATGTAGGTCGAAGCGAAGCCGACCGGAGGGCAATGCCCCCGGATGAATGCCGGAGCGAAGGAACCCCGAGCCTCAGCGAGGGGCCGTACGTAAGGGGCGAGCGTTTTTTTGCTTACTTTTTTTAGGCGTTTGTAAAAAAAGTGAGTCGCCGTAAGGGCGAAACCATAAGCCGCCGTTACCCAAAAAACGGATATGTACTCCATCACCCCAAAGCCTGGTCGGCCCAAAGGCCGCCAAGACACACAAACTGACAGCGCCGTCAGTTAGCCGTCACCCTCCTGACCGCCAAACAGGTTTATAAAGGAAACTCCCCTTCGACCAAAAACCCAGCCCCGGCGCCCCACTCGCATGCGAACCCAGAAAAAACCCGCCCTGCTCGTCGCCCTTCTGATCGTCCTGGCAGCGCTGGGCCTGTGGTACGCCACCCAACCGGTCAAGACCAAACTCACCACCCCCACCGCCATCCCGGTGCGCGTGGTCGCCGTCGCCGAAAAAGACGTGCCGCGCTACGTCAGCGGCATCGGTTCGGTGCTGTCCCTGCACAGCGTCGTGGTCCGCCCGCAAATCGACGGCATCCTCACCAAAATCATGGTCAAGGAAGGCCAACTGGTGAAAAAAGACGACCTGCTGGCCACCATCGACGACCGCTCGATCCGCGCCAGCCTCGACCAGGCCCGGGCACAGCTGGGCGAAAGCCAGGCGCAGCTGCAAGTGGCGCTGGTCAACCTTAAACGCTACAAATTGCTGAGCGTTGACGACGGCGTTTCCAAGCAGACCTACGACCAGCAACAGGCGCTGGTGAACCAACTCAAAGCCACCGCCCAAGGCAATCAGGCTTCAATCGACGCAGCTCAGGTACAACTTTCCTACACACAGATTCGCTCCCCAGTGACCGGTCGCGTCGGCATTCGCACCGTGGATGAAGGCAACTTCCTGCGCATGACCGACACCCAAGGCCTGTTCACCGTCACCCAGATCGACCCGATCGCCGTGGAGTTCTCCCTGCCGCAGCAAATGCTGCCGACCTTGCAGGGCCTGATCAACGATCCACAGCACGCCCGGGTCAAGGCCTACATCGGAGCTGACACCGACGGCGAAACCGGCAACCTGCTCGGCGAAGGTCACCTGACCCTGATCGACAACCAGATCAATGCCAACACTGGCACCATCCGCGCCAAGGCCGAGTTCGACAATCCAGGGCAGAAGCTGTGGCCGGGTCTGTTGGTAACGGTAAAGATTCAGACAGCCCTGGATAAAGATGCGCTGGTGGTGCCGCCGACAGTCGTACAACGCGGTCTGGACCAACACTTCGTGTACCGGGTCAATGGCGATAAGGTCGAAGCCGTTCAGGTGCAAATGGTCTATCAAGGCAGCGGCCAGGACATCATCAAGGGCGTGAAACCGGGTGATGTACTGGTCAGCGATGGTCAATCGCGGCTCAAGCCAGGGTCGACGGTGCAGGTGATGACCGAGCCGCCGCAAGTGGTGCAATCGGAGGCCGCACAATGAAGGGCCACGGTTCGGTATCCGCCTGGTGCATCGACCACCCGGTGGCCACGATCCTGCTGACGTTCGCCCTGGTGCTGCTGGGCGTCATCGCGTTTCCGCGCCTGCCGGTAGCGCCGTTGCCGGAGGCAGAATTCCCGACCATCCAGGTGGCCGCGCAATTGCCCGGCGCCAGCCCGGAAACCATGGCTTCCTCGGTGGCCACCCCCCTTGAAGTGCAATTCAGTGCCATTCCCGGCGTGACCCAGATGACCTCGAGCAGCGCTCTGGGCTCGACTATCCTGACCCTGCAATTCACCCTCGACAAGAGCATCGACACTGCCGCCCAGGAAGTACAGGCGGCGATCAATACGGCCGCGGGCAAGCTGCCCAAGGACATGCCGAACCTGCCGACCTGGCGCAAGGTCAACCCGGCCGACAGCCCGGTGCTGATCCTCAGCGTCAACTCCTCGCTGATGCCCGGTCCGGAGCTCAGCGACCTGACGGAAACCCTGTTGTCCCGTCAGCTCAGTCAGGTCGACGGTGTAGGCCAGGTCGCCATCACCGGTCAGCAGCGGCCGGCGATCCGCGTCCAGGTTTCGGCGGACAAACTCGCCGCCATCGGCCTGACCCTCGCCGACATCCGCCTGGCGATCCAGCAGACCAGCCTCAACCTGGCCAAGGGTGCGCTGTACGGGGAGTCGAACATCTCGACCCTGTCCACCAACGACCAGTTGTTCCACCCGGAGGACTACAGCCAACTGATTGTCTCCTACAAGGATGGCGCGCCGGTTCATCTGCGCGATGTCGCCAAAGTCGTCAACGGTTCGGAAGATGCCTACGTCCAGGCTTGGGCGGGCTCGCAACCGGGGGTGAACCTGGTGATCTTCCGCCAACCGGGGGCCAACATCGTCGAAACCGTGGACCGCATCCAGGCCGCCTTGCCGGCGCTGGAAGCGATGCTCCCCGCCTCGGTGCAGGTCAAGGTGCTGATCGACCGGACCCAGACCATTCGCGCGTCCCTGCATGAAGTGGAAATCACCCTGCTGATCGCGATCATGCTGGTGGTGGCGGTGATGGCGCTGTTCCTGCGCCAGTTGTCGGCGACCCTGATTGTGTCGGCGGTGCTGGGGGTTTCGCTGGTCGCCAGTTTTGCGCTGATGTACGTCATGGGCTTCAGCCTGAACAACCTGACGCTGGTAGCGATCGTGGTGGCCGTGGGCTTTGTGGTCGACGATGCGATCGTGGTGGTGGAAAACATTCACCGGCACCTGGAGGCCGGCGACGGCATGCGCGAAGCGGCGATCAAGGGCGCGGGCGAGATTGGTTTCACCGTGGTGTCGATCAGCTTTTCACTGGTGGCGGCGTTCATTCCGCTGCTGTTCATGGGGGGCGTGGTCGGGCGACTGTTCAAGGAGTTCGCCCTGACCGCCACCTCGACCATCTTGATTTCGGTGGTGGTGTCGCTGACCCTGGCGCCAACCCTGGCCGCGCTGTTCATGCGCGCGCCGGTGCATCATGCCCACGACAAACCGGGCTTTGGTGAGCGTCTGTTGGCCTGGTACGAAAAAGGCCTGCGCCACGCCCTCGCCCATCAGCGCTTGATGATCGGCGTATTCTGCCTGTCACTGGGTCTGGCCGTGGCCGGTTACATCTTCATTCCTAAAGGCTTCTTCCCGATCCAGGACACTGGCTTCGTCCTCGGCACCACCGAAGCCGCTGCTGACATTTCCTACGGCGACATGGTGAAAAAACATCTCGCCATGGCGGAAATCGTCGCCGCCGACCCTGCCGTGGAAACGTTCTCTCACTCGGTCGGTGTCTCCGGCAGCAACCAGACCATCGCCAACGGCCGCTTCTGGATCACCCTGAAAAAACGCAGCGACCGCGATGTCTCGGCCAGTCAGTTCATCGACCGGATTCGTCCGCAACTGATGAAAGTGCCGGGCATCGTCCTGTACCTGCGCGCCGGCCAGGACATCAACCTCAGTTCCGGCCCGAGCCGCGCCCAGTATCAATATGTGCTCAAGAGCAACGATGGCCCGACCCTGAGCACCTGGACCCAGCGTCTGACGGAAAAACTGCGCGCCAACCCGGCCTTCCGCGATATTTCCAACGACTTGCAACTGGGCGGCAGCATCACCCACATCAGCATCGACCGCAGCGCCGCGGCGCGTTTCGGCCTGACCGCCAGCGACGTCGACGAAGCCCTGTACGATGCCTTCGGCCAGCGCCAGATCAATGAATTCCAGACCCAGGTCAACCAGTACAACGTGATCCTGGAGCTGGACACCCAGCAACGCGGCAAAGCCGAAAGCCTCAACTATTTCTACCTGCGCTCCCCCCTGAGCGGGGAAATGGTACCGCTGTCGGCCCTGGCCAGGTTCGATGCGCCCACCATCGGCCCACTGTCCATCGCCCATGACGGCATGTTCCCGGCCGCCAACCTGTCGTTCAACCTGGCACCCGGCGTGGCGTTGGGCGATGCGGTGATCATGCTCGACCAGGCCAAGGCCGACATCGGCATGCCAACCGCCATCAGCGGTAATTTCCAGGGCGCGGCCCAGGCGTTCCAGAGTTCGCTGGCCAGCCAGCCGTGGCTGATCCTCGCGGCGCTGGTGGCGGTGTACATCATTCTCGGCGTGCTCTACGAGAGCTTCGTGCATCCACTAACGATCATTTCGACCTTGCCTTCGGCGGGCCTCGGCGCAGTGATCATGCTGTGGATCTGCGGTCAGGACTTTTCGATCATGGCCTTGATCGGCCTGGTGCTGCTGATCGGTATCGTCAAGAAAAACGGCATCCTGATGATCGACTTCGCCCTCGAAGCGCAGCGCAATGGCGGACTGTCGCCTGAGGAAGCGATCTTCAAGGCCTGCATCACGCGGTTCCGTCCGATCATCATGACCACCCTCGCCGCCCTGCTTGGCGCGCTGCCACTGATGCTCGGCTACGGCACCGGCGCCGAGTTGCGCCAACCCCTGGGGATCGCGGTAGTCGGCGGCTTGCTGGTGAGCCAGGCGCTGACGCTGTTCACCACGCCGGTCATATACTTGTGGCTGGAGCGGTTATTTCATAGGCCCAAACCTTCGCCAGTACCGACGCTGGCGACCACAGACTGAGGCGGGGTCATGCGCGTCCTGATTATCGAAGACGAAGAAAAAACCGCGGACTATCTGCACCGTGGCCTGACGGAACAGGGTTACACCGTGGACCTGGCGCGGGATGGGGTCGAAGGCCTGCACCTGGCGCTGGAGAGCGACTACGCGGTGATCGTCCTCGACGTGATGTTGCCGGGCCTCGACGGCTTCGGCGTGTTGCGCGCCTTGCGTGCGCGCAAGCAGACCCCGGTGATCATGCTCACTGCCCGCGAACGTGTGGAAGATCGCATCAGGGGCCTGCGTGACGGCGCCGATGATTACCTGGGCAAACCGTTTTCCTTCCTTGAGCTGGTGGCACGCCTGCAAGCACTGACCCGGCGCAGCGGCGGTCATGAACCGGTGCAAGTGAGCATTGCCGACCTGTGGATAGATTTGATCAGCCGCAAGGCTACTCGCGGCGGCGCACGACTGGACCTGACCGCCAAGGAGTTCTCGCTGCTCAGCGTCTTGGCCCGGCGCCAGGGTGAAATCCTCTCGAAAACCGCCATTGCCGAGATGGTCTGGGACATCAATTTCGACAGCGACGCCAACGTCGTCGAAGTCGCGATCAAACGCCTGCGGGCCAAGCTTGACGGGCCGTTCGAAGAGAAACTGCTGCACACCATTCGCGGCATGGGTTATGTGCTGGAGAGCCGTGGTGTCCAGTAACAGCATCGCCTTGCGCCTGAGCGGGATGTTCACGCTGGTGGCGCTGCTGGTGTTCCTGTTGATCGGCGGGGCGTTGTACCAGCAGGTCGACAAAGGCCTGGGCCTGTTGCCCGAAGCCGAGCTGGATGCGCGCTACAGCGTGCTCGAATCCACGGTCGGCCGTTACGGCACGCCTGAGCATTGGGTGAAGATCAACAACAAGCTCAACCTGCTGAGCGAAGAAGACAAGCGCATCAGCTTCTGGATCATCAGCGGCGATCCCCATTACGAATACGGCAACCTGACCCCGCATATCCGCACCTTTGCCCAAGGGCCACTGGGCATGCGCGACATGCATCTGCCGGATCACCCCTATCCGCTGAAAGTGCTGGTCAGCGAATTCCCGGCCAAGGACCAGCGCCCACCGCTGCGCTTCATGATCGCCATCGACACCGAGACGTTTTTCCAGACCCAGCATCAACTGTTGATTGCGCTGATCAGCCTGGCGATTGTCGGCGTGCTGCTGGCCTCGGCACTCGGTTACTGGGTGGCGCGGATCGGCCTCAAGCCGCTGATCAAACTGTCCCAGGAAGCCCGGCGCCTGGCTCCGCCGTTGCGCTCAGGACGCTTGCGATTGTCACCGTTGCCGCCGGAACTCGATCAGTTCGTCAGCTCGTTCAACTCGACCCTGGAACGGGTCGAGCAGGCTTACTCACGCCTTGAATCGTTCAATGCCGACGTCGCCCACGAACTGCGCTCGCCACTGACCAACCTGATCGGCCAGACCCAGGTCGCATTGACCCGCGGACGCTCCGCCGAGCATTACTTTGAAGTGCTGCAATCGAATCTCGAAGAGCTTGAGCGACTGCGTTCGATCATCAACGACATGCTGTTCCTGGCCAGTGCCGATCAGGGCAGCAAGGCAACCAAACTGACGTCCACGTCACTGGCCGATGAGGTGGCCACGACCCTGGAATACCTGGACTTCATTCTCGAGGACGCTCAGGTCCAGGTGGAGGTCAGTGGTGACGCGCAAGTGAGCATCGAGATCGCCCATCTGCGCCGGGCGTTGATCAATCTGCTGAACAACGCGGTGCAGCACACCGCGCCCGGTCAGGTGATTGAAGTGCACATTGAAGCCGCAGAACATCAGGTCAGCATCGGCGTTGCCAACCCCGGCTCGCCGATTGCCCGCGAACATCTGCCACGGCTGTTCGAGCGTTTCTACCGGGTTGATGCATCGCGCAGCAACAGCGGACACAACCATGGCCTTGGGCTGGCCATCGTCAAGGCGATTGCGTTGATGCATGGCGGGGATGTGTTCGTGCGCAGTGACCATGGGATGAATACGTTCGGGATTCATCTTCCTGTCTGACCCCCTCTTCCTTTGTGGGAGCGAGCTTGCTCGCGATGCAAGCGACTCGGTGCAACTTCTGAACCGAGGTGATGCTATCGCGAGCAAGCTCGCTCCCACATTGGTTCCGGGTTGAACGCAAGTGTGCGACCAACCAACTGTTGCCATAACAGCAACAGTCCTTTCATGAATCCGCTCTTTTTCCCCTCGCCCCATATCCTTATCTTTGCCCGCACCAAACAGCACTTGCCAAGCAAGAAGGTTTTAAAGATGTCCAACAGTATGGGTATTGCCAGCGCTTTCGTTTTGTCCTCTTTGTTCCTGTCGCCATTGGCGATGGCGGAAGAATCGCAGACTTTCGTCGCACATAACGCCGCACGCGCTGCAGCGTTCGAAGAGCATCAGATCGAGATGACGGCCAAGGCTGCGCAAGACGCCCAAGCCCCGCAAGCCTCGACCACTCAGGCCCTGCCACAGGTCGAGAAGGACAGCTGATCTGCACCGGTCACTCCCGCTTCCCACGACACTTTTCATCGGCTCTTCCCTTTGAAAAGTTGTCTGCAAAGCCGCTGCTTTCAGCGGCTTTTTTTATCGTGGCGATTCAACTTTCATTGCAATTTTCGCAACGACAAGCGCTGATGGCCCACGCCATTGATCAATCGTTCGAGCAACAGGCACGATTCACCCGGCTGCGACGTTAATGCAACTACGCTTACAGCGTCCCTTTAGCAGACGTCAGCCCTATGACCGCAAGCCACACCCCACATTTTCAAGGCCCGTCCGGGCGACCCGAGATCATGGTGATCTTCGGCAGCACCATGACGGTTATCTCGATCCTGTGCATCGTCACTTTTCTGCTGATCCGCGAACACGCCAACGCCCAGCAGACCGCCACACGCAGCGCGACCACCATTGCGCAACTGATCGATGCCGATGTCCTGCGTACGGTCGAGCTCTATGACCTGACCTTGCAGGGCCTGATCGCCGCCGCCCAACGGGACGACCTGAAACAGGTTTCGCCGCAGATTCGTCATCTGGCGCTGTTCGACCGCTCCACCACCGCGCGCTACAAGGGCGACATCCTGCTGCTGGACAAGCACGGCGACGTGCTGGCCGACTCATCGTTGGTCGAACCGAAACCGGGTAACTTCGCCGACCGCGATTATTTCCTGGCCCATGTCTTCAATCGTGACACCGGTATGTTTATCAGCCGACCGTTCAAGCCGCGCTGTGACTGCGATGACAGCGACCAATGGCGCATCAGTTTCAGCCGGCGCATTTCCTCGCCCACGGGTGAGTTTCTGGGGGTCGCGGTCGCCTCGATGCGCATGAGCTACTTCGATCAGTTGTTCAACAGCCTCGACATCGGCACCGGCAGCACGCTGGGCATCATCGACAATGACGGGATCCTCCTGGCGCAGAAGCCGTACCGGGAACCGAACTCCATCGGCAAGAGCTTCTCCAGCCGCCCCAACGTCGTACGCATGCTGCAGGAGCGCAATGGCACCTTTGAAAGTGTGTCGAGTGTCGACCATCAACGGCGCTTGTACACCTTTACCCGGGTCGGCAACCTGCCACTGACTGTCATCGTGGCGCTTTCTGTGGATGAGGTGTTCGCCACCTGGAACCGTACGGCCTATGTGATCAGCGGTGCTACCGGGGTTTTGTGCATCGGTTTGCTGTGGTTGACCTGGCTGCTCTGCCGCGAGTTGCGCCTGCGCCAGAGTGCCGAGCAGGAATTGTCGCAACTGGCGGCCACCGATGCCTTGACCGGCGTGGCCAACCGCCGATCCCTTGATCAGACCCTGCGCCATGAATGGTTTCGCGCGCAGCGCAGTGGCAAGCCGTTGTCGTTGCTGATGATCGATGCCGATCACTTCAAGGCCTTCAATGACCGGCACGGGCATCAGGCCGGCGACGAAGCGTTACGGGCATTGGCCAAGGTCATCAGTGCCAATGTCCATCGCCCCACAGACCTGGTGGCGCGCTACGGAGGCGAAGAGTTTTCGGTGGTCCTGGCCGAAACAGGCAGTGACGGTGCACGGCAGATTGCCGAACATATTCGTGAGGCGGTGCAAAAACTGCCACTGGTCGACGCCGGTGAGCGACCGATGAGCGTGAGTATCGGTATTGCCACCTGGACGGCGGCCAGCGACTTCAACCTGGAGCAATTGCTGTTCAGTGCGGACAAGGCGCTGTATCAGGCCAAGGAGAGGGGGCGTAACCGGGTTGTTTGTGCCGAATAGGATTTTCATTGGATGGGAGGACGCCATCGCGAGCAAGCTCGCTCCCACAGGGGAATGCAATCAACTGTGGGAGCGAGCTTGCTCGCGATGAGGCCAGCCCAGGCACTACAAACTTCGGGCATAAAAAAAGGCCACCCGAAGGTAGCCTTTAAAAAACTAGAGAGGTTTTTTGCTTACACGGCCGCAACCGGGCGCATGTAAGAGATCGGTGCAGTGCTGGCGTCTTCGAACGTCACGACTTCCCAGGCATCTGTCTGCTCAATCAACTTGCGCAGCAGCTGGTTGTTCAGTGCGTGGCCGGACTTGAAGCCCTTGAACTCACCAATCAGGCTATTGCCCAGCAGGTAGAGGTCACCAATTGCATCGAGAATCTTGTGCTTCACGAATTCGTCTTCATAGCGAAGGCCGTCTTCGTTCAGTACGCCATCGGCGTCGACCACAATAGCGTTTTCAACACTGCCGCCGAGTGCGAGGTTGTGCTTGCGCAGGTACTCGATGTCACTCATGAAACCAAAGGTACGGGCGCGGCTGACTTCTTTTACGAACGAAGTGCTGGAAAAATCCACGCTTGCACTTTGAGTGCGGTCACGGAAAACCGGGTGATCGAAATCGATCTCGAAGCTCACTTTGAACCCTTCGAAAGGGACGAAAGTAGCGCGCTTGTCGCCATCTTCCACTGTCACTTCACGCAGGATGCGGATGAACTTCTTGGCGGCGTCCTGTTCTTCCAGGCCAGCCGATTGAATCAGGAATACGAAAGGTCCGGCGCTACCATCCATGATCGGGACTTCGGACGCGGAGAGCTCGACGTAGGCGTTATCGATGCCCAGGCCTGCCATGGCCGAGAGCAAGTGCTCTACCGTGTCCACTTTGACGTCACCGTTAACGAGCGTGGTCGACATAGTGGTTTCACCGACGTTTTCCGCGCGGGCAGGAATCTGCACCACGGGATCGAGGTCGGCGCGACAAAACACAATGCCAGTGTCGACAGGCGCTGGCTTGAGGGTCAGATAGACCTTCTCCCCGGAGTGCAGGCCGACACCTGTGGCACGGATAATATTCTTCAGGGTGCGTTGTTTAATCATGGCATGGGCCGCTTCAGCGCAAATTGCGAACTGGTATCAACAAAGGCTGGCGATGATAGCAGACCACGCCTTTGCTGAACACCAATCACCTTCATAGCCCTGATACATTTCATCAATCGGCCTGACGACGCAGGAAAGCCGGGATGTCCAGGTAGTCCAGGTCATCTTGCGGATTCATCTTCGCGGCAGTCGCAGCACCGGCCTGGGCCTGGTTGCGCATGACGGTCGGACGGTCCAGGTCACGGTAGTTCACCGCTGGAGCTTCCTGACGAACAGGGGCCTGTTGTTGTGGCTGTGCAGCCATCGACGTGTGAACGGTATTGTCGATGACCTTCACAGGCTTCTCGATTTTAGCGCCCAGACCGGTTGCAACGACAGTCACGTGCAGCTCGTCGCGCATGTCCGGATCGATAACGGTACCGACCTTGACCATCGCGTGTTCGGAAGCGAACGCCTCGATGATGCTACCCACGTCGGAGTATTCGCCCAGGGACAGATCCGGACCGGCGGTAATGTTTACCAGGATGCCGCGAGCGCCTTGCAGGTTCACGTCTTCCAGCAGCGGGTTGCGAATGGCCGCTTCGGTGGCCTCGCGTGCACGGTTCGGACCGCTGGCGCAGCCAGTGCCCATCATCGCCATGCCCATTTCGCTCATCACGGTACGCACGTCGGCGAAGTCGACGTTGATCATGCCCGGACGCTTGATGATGTCGGAGATACCGCGAACGGCACCGGCCAGTACATCGTCAGCCTTGGCGAAAGCCGACAGCAGGCTGGCGTCTTTACCGAGGATGGTCAGCAGCTTCTCGTTCGGAATGGTGATCAACGAGTCGACGCTTTCGGAGAGCATGCGGATGCCTTCGTCGGCGATCTGCATACGCTTGCGGCCTTCGAACGGGAACGGACGGGTCACCACCGCAACGGTGAGGATGCCCATTTCCTTGGCCACTTCGGCGATGATCGGCGCAGCACCGGTACCGGTACCGCCGCCCATGCCAGTGGTGATGAACACCATGTTGGTGCCCTGCAGGACTTCGGCAATGCGCTCACGGTCTTCCAGAGCGGCTTGACGGCCGACTTCAGGGTTGGCGCCAGCGCCCAGGCCCTTGGTCACGCCGGTGCCCAGTTGCAGGATGGTACGCGCGCCGATGTTTTTCAGCGCTTGAGCATCGGTGTTGGCGCAGATGAACTCGACGCCTTCGATGTTGCTCTTGACCATGTGGTTGACAGCGTTGCCGCCGCCACCGCCGACACCGATAACTTTGATTACCGGGCTTGCGGGGATGTTGTCTACGAGTTCGAACATTTTCCCTCTCCTTTACATTCTCTAGTTTTTTCGCCTACTGCGTGCTTCGGTGTAACGGTGTTGCGGTAAATCTTCAGAAATTGCCCTGGACCCACTTCTTCAGGCGGTCCAGCAGCGGAGCCTGTGGCTCTTCGTTGCTGTAGCTGTCGCGGCTGCCGATGCCCGAGAACGAGATGCCGTCGGACTGCTTCTGCAGGCCGTACATCAACAGGCCGACGCCGGTGGAATAGATCGGATTGCGTACCACGTCATCCAGACCTTTCACGCCATGCGGCACGCCCAGGCGCACCGGCATGTGGAAGATTTCCTCGGCCAGTTCAGTGGCACCTTCCATCTTCGCGGTACCGCCGGTCAGCACGATGCCGGCCGGGATCAGGTCTTCGTAGCCGCTGCGGCGCAGTTCGGCCTGGATCAGCGTGAACAGTTCGTCGTAGCGCGGCTCGACCACTTCGGCCAGGGCCTGGCGGGACAATTCGCGCGGTGGACGATCGCCAACGCTTGGCACCTTGATGGTTTCACCGGCACCGGCCAGCTTGGCCAGGGCGCAGGCGTAGCGAATCTTGATTTCTTCGGCGTACTGGGTCGGAGTGCGCAACGCCATGGCGATGTCGTTGGTCACCTGGTCGCCGGCAATCGGGATGACCGCGGTGTGACGGATCGCACCTTCGGTGAAGATCGCGATGTCGGTGGTACCGCCACCGATGTCCACCAGGCACACGCCCAGCTCTTTCTCGTCATCGGTCAGTACCGAATAAGCGGAAGCCAGCTGCTCGAGAATGATGTCGTCGATTTCCAGGCCGCAGCGACGCACGCATTTTTCAATGTTCTGTGCGGCGTTGACGGCGCAGGTGACCACGTGGACCTTGGCTTCCAGACGCACGCCGGACATGCCCAGCGGCTCGCGGACGCCTTCCTGGTTATCGATCACGTAGTCTTGCGGCAAGGTGTGCAATACGCGCTGGTCAGCCGGGATCGCCACGGCCTGGGCAGCGTCGAGCACGCGCTCGAGGTCGGCCGAGCTGACTTCGCGATCACGAATCGCCACGATTCCGTGGGAGTTCAGGCTGCGGATGTGATTGCCGGCCACGCCGACGAATGCCGAGTGAATGCGGCAACCGGCCATCAACTGCGCTTCTTCGATGGCGCGCTGGATCGATTGCACGGTGGATTCGATATTCACCACCACGCCTTTTTTCAGGCCACGGGACGGATGGGTACCGATCCCGACGATTTCCAGCGTGCCGTCGTCCGCGACCTCGCCTACCAGCGCCACCACCTTGGAGGTGCCGATATCGAGACCGACGATCATTTTGCCGCTTTGCACGTTTGCCATGGGTCCTGCCTCTTCTTAATTCTTCGCGACAGCGGGTTGGGCTGCCGTGGGCGCTACAGGTTCCCGCCAGCCAACAGCGAGGCCGTTGGCGTAGCGCAGATCGATGCGCGCAATGTTCGTAATCTGTTCTTTGAGCGTCTTGTCATAGATGGCGATGAAGCGGCGCATCTTTTCCACCTGGTTGCCGCGTCCCAGCAGCAGTTCGATCCCGGGACCCGCACTGCCGGGGCCGGTGGTCAGGAACCAGCTGCCGCGTTCACGCAACTCCAGGCGTGCAATCGAGAAGCCCAGAGGCCGGAGCATCTGACTCAACACCTGGTACTGCTGCATCACCTGCTGCTGGGCCCGCTGTGGGCCGAACAGCTGGGGCAAGTGTTCGTAGTTCGCCAGCTCGCGCGGGGTGAAGGCCTGGCCCTGGTTGTTCAACAGCGATTCGTCACCCCAACGGGCCACCGGCAGTTGTTCTTCCAGGCGGATCACCACTTGATCCGGCCACACCCTGCGCACTTCGGCGTGGGCAATCCATGGCATCGTTTCAAGCTCGGTACGCATGCTCGCCAGGTCGATGGTGAAGAAGCTCGACGCCACGTACGGGGCGATCCGCTGCTGCACCGCTTGCTGGCTGATGTAACTCAGGTCGCCCTGCACGTTGATTTTGGTGATCGGCCGGTCGGCATACGGCAACAAGCGTGTCGCGCCTTCGTAAGTACCGAACCCCAACGCCACCAGCAGTACCGGCCAGAACAACGCTTTGATAAAACCGAAGTTGGCTTTCGGCAGGCGCGCGGACATCGGCTCTTTGGCCACCATTCGGCTGGCACCCCGCGGTACCGGCTTGCGGCCGGTCGGTGCGGTGGGCTGATGTCTGAGCTGGGCGCCTTGCATGGCCTTAACCTCTCGTCGACTCTTGGTGACCGGCAGCATTGCCGGCAACGCTCTCGGCCAGAATGGCCAGGACCAGTTGCTGGAAATCCAGACCGGCGGCACGGGCCGCCATCGGCACCAGGCTGTGATCGGTCATGCCCGGTGCGGTGTTGACTTCCAGGAACCAGAACTGCCCTTCGGCGTCCTGCATCACGTCTGCCCTGCCCCAACCGGCGATACCCAGCGCTTCACAGGCTTTCGCCGTGAGGTCCATGAGCTCCTGTTCCTTGGCGCGGTCCAGACCGCATGGAATGCGGTACTGGGTATCGTTGGCGATGTACTTGGCGTCGTAGTCGTAGAAGCTGTGCGTCGTGCCCAGGGCAATCGGAGGCAACACCTGGTCACGCAGGGTGGCGATGGTGAACTCCGGACCGTGAATCCATTGCTCGACCAACACTTGCGAATCGTAGGTACTGGCCGCTTTCCATGCGTCGATCAATTCGGACGCGGAACTCACTTTGGCCATACCGATACTTGAACCTTCATGGGCCGGTTTGACGATCAAAGGGAAGCCCAGTTCCGTCGCTGCCGAAATACAATCGGCCTCGCTGCAAAGGACTGCGTGACGTGGCGTCGGAATGCCCAGGCTGTGCCAGACCTGCTTGGTGCGCAGTTTGTCCATGGCCAGGGCTGACGCCAGGATGCCGCTGCCGGTGTAAGGAATGCCCAGGCATTCGAGCAGGCCCTGCATGCTGCCGTCTTCACCGCCACGACCGTGGAGGATGATGAAG
This sequence comes from Pseudomonas sp. GW456-E7, assembly GCF_059424105.1. Taxonomy (NCBI): domain Bacteria; kingdom Pseudomonadati; phylum Pseudomonadota; class Gammaproteobacteria; order Pseudomonadales; family Pseudomonadaceae; genus Pseudomonas; species Pseudomonas sp. GW456-E7. The sequence continues at coordinate 259,293 of NZ_JBWKZB010000003.1, forward strand.
GCGCGGTCGATCTTTTCGCTCTGCAGACGCTGCAGCAGGTCATCGCCCACGTCGAGGCCGAACGCGTCGACACCGGCGCTTAGCAGCGCGTCGAGAACCGCGTTGCCCGACTTCAGGGACACTTCGCGCTCGGCACTCTTGCCGCCGAACAGCACGGCGACGCGGCCGAAGTCTTTCGGCGCGATCGTGGAGAACAGGTTGGCGTAGGCAGCAGTCATTTCAACTTCCCCTTCTCCGGTGCGGCAACGGCACCGGCGAACAACTCGCTTTTCAACAGTTTCGGTGCGAGACCGCCGATATCACCGGCGCCCTGGCACAGCAGGATGTCGCCGGCACGCAGCAGCGGCTTGACCACTGGCGCGAGGTCGACACCACGCTCGATGTAGATCGGGTCGAGCTGGCCACGCTGACGGATGCTGTTGCACAGTTTGCGGCTGTCGGCCCCCGGGATCGGCTCTTCGCCGGCCGGATAGACCTCCATCAGCAGCAGTACGTTGGCGTCGGCCAGCACATTGACGAAATCGTCGTACAGGTCACGGGTGCGGCTGTAACGGTGCGGCTGGTAGACCATCACCAGGCGGCGCTCCGGCCAGCCACCGCGTACGGCCTTGATCACCGCCGCGACTTCGGTCGGGTGGTGACCGTAGTCATCGACCAGCATCACGTTGCCGCCGTCCACCGGCAGTTCGCCATAGACCTGGAAGCGTCGGCCGACACCCTGGAAGCCGGACAGGCCCTGGACGATGGCTTCATCGCTGACACCTTCGTCGGTGGCGATGCAGATGGTTGCCAGTGCGTTCAGTACGTTGTGGTTGCCCGGCATGTTCACCGACACATCCAGCGGCTCGCGGTCAGGGCGCAGCACGGTGAAGAAAGTCTGCATGCCTTGCTGGCGCACGTTGATGGCGCGCACGTCGCAGTCTTCGCCGAAGCCGTAGGTCACGGTCGGACGCTTGACCTGCGGGAGGATTTCACGCACCACCGGATCGTCCAGGCACACCACCGCCAGACCGTAGAACGGCAGGTTGTGCAGGAACTCGACGAAGGTTTTCTTCAGCTTGTTGAAGTCACCGTCGTAGGTCGCCATATGATCGGCGTCGATGTTGGTGACCACGGCCACCAGCGGCTGCAAGTGCAGGAAGCTGGCGTCGCTTTCATCGGCCTCGGCGATCAGGTAGCGGCTGGTGCCAAGCTGGGCATTGGTGCCCGCGGCATTCAGGCGGCCACCGATGACGAACGTCGGGTCCAGGCCACCGGCGGCGAACACCGAAGCGATCAGGCTGGTAGTAGTGGTTTTGCCGTGGGTACCGGCAACGGCGATACCGTGGCGATAACGCATCAGCTCAGCCAGCATTTCGGCACGCGGCACCACTGGGATACGGCGTTCCAGCGCGGTAGCGACTTCCGGGTTGGACGTGTTCACGGCACTCGACACCACCAGCACGTCGGCGGCCGCGGCGTTCTCGGCACGGTGGCCGATGAAGATCTGCGCGCCGAAGGACTCCAGGCGTTCGGTCACCGGCGAAGCCTTCAGGTCGGAACCGGATACGGAATAACCCAGGTTCAGCAACACTTCGGCGATCCCGCACATACCCACACCGCCGATACCGACGAAGTGGATGCGACGGATGCGGCGCATTTCCGGTTGTGGCATGGCTTTCTGACTCTCAACCATGGGCCACCTCCAGGCAGCTATCGACGACGTTACGGGTGGCATCGGGTTTGGCGAGGCGGCGTGCCGCGGTAGCCATTTCGTTGAGTCGTTGTGGTTGCATCAGGACCTCTGTCAGGCGAGCGGCAAGATCCGCTGCGCCAGTCGTTCTTTGTGGCATCAGGAAGGCTGCGCCTTCACGGGCCAAATATTCGGCGTTGCGGGTCTGGTGATCGTCGATGGCATGGGGCAAGGGCACCAGCATCGAGGGCAGACCGGCGGCGGCCAGTTCACTGATGGTCAGCGCGCCTGCGCGACAGACCACCAGGTCGGCCCAGCTGTAGGCTTGGGCCATGTCTTTGATGAAGGGCTGCACCTGCGCCTCGACGCCAGCCGCGCGATAGCGCTCTGCAGTCACTTCATCGTGGTTTTTGCCGGCCTGATGGAACACTTCCGGACGCAAGTCGGCAGCGACTTGCGACAGGGCTTCAGGCAGCAACTTGTTCAACGGCTCTGCGCCAAGGCTTCCGCCCAGGATCAGCAAACGCGCCTTGCGACCGGCAAGGGCAGGTCGCGATGTCTCGAGGAACAGCTCGGTGCGCACCGGGTTACCGGTGGTCCGGCGGCTGTCCGACAGGGTAAAGGTGTCGGGGAACGCTTCACAGACTCGGGCGGCCAACGGCACCAGCAACCGATTGGCGGTACCGGCCACGGCGTTCTGCTCATGAACGATCACCGGTACGCCAGCCAGTTTGGCTGCGACACCGCCAGGGCCGGTCACAAAGCCACCAAAGCCCACGACGCAGACCGGTTGCAGACGGCGAATGATCGCCCGCGCCTGCCAGACCGACTTGAACAACATGAACGGTGCCTTGAGCAGGGACAATTTGCCCTTGCCCCGCAGACCGCTGGCGTTGATCCGATGCAGCTCAATACCGGCGGCTGGCACCAGATCGTTTTCGATACCGCGCGGGGTACCGAGCCAGTGCACGGTATAGCCGCGCGCCTGGAATTCGCGGGCACAGGCCAGCGCCGGGAACACGTGGCCACCGGTGCCGCCAGCCATGATCATCACGTTAGCGCCCATGGTGCGGCTCCTCGGCGAAGTCGCTCTCATGGAACTCCATCTCCTCGCTGCCCAGGTGGGTTCGACTTTCCCACTCGATGCGCAGCAACAAGCCGAGACAGGCACAGCAGATCACCAACGAACTGCCGCCATAACTGAGGAATGGCAGGGTCAGGCCCTTGGTCGGCAGCAGGCCGACGTTCACGCCGATGTTGATCAGGAACTGGCCGATCCACAGGAACGACAGGCCGTATGCCACGTAAGCGGCAAAAAACTGCTTGGCCTTCTCGGCCCACAATCCGATGTACATGCCGCGAATACACACGAAGACGAACAGTGCCACGGTGCACAACGAACCCACCGCCCCCAGCTCTTCGGCCAGGACCGAGAACACGAAGTCAGTGTGGGCTTCCGGCAGATAGAACTGTTTCTGCACGCTGTTGCCCAGGCCAACGCCCAGCCATTCGCCGCGACCGAAAGCAATCAATGCCTGGGACAACTGATAACCGGCACCGAACTGGTCGGCCCACGGATCGGCAAAGTTGGTCAGGCGCGCCATTCGATAGGGCTGCATTTGAATCAGCAGCACCACCGCGCCGACAGCCAGCACCACCATCAGGGAAAAACGGAACAGCCCCACGCCGCCAAGGAACAACATCGCCGCCGCAGCGCCCATCATCACGACGGTGGCACCGAAGTCCGGCTCCATCAGCAGCAGGCCCGCCATCGGCAGCAGTACGATGAACGGCTTGAAGAAGCCCATCCAGCTTTCGCGCACTTCTTTCTGGCGGCGCACCAGGTAACCGGCGAGGTAGATCACCACGAACACCTTGGCGATCTCGGAAGGCTGGACGTTGAAGAAACTGAAGCCGATCCAGCGCATCGAGCCGTTAACCTCACGGCCGATCCCTGGAATGATCACCATAACCAGCAAGCCGAACGCCCCCAGCAGCATCAGCCAGCCGAGGCGTTGCCAAGTAGCAATCGGGATCATCATGGTCACGATGCAGGCACCCAGGCCCAGCACCACGTAAATAAGGTGGCGGATCATGTAATACAGGGCGCTGCCCGACTGCACGGCTGCCACTTCGGTGGATGCCGAGGCAATCATGATCAGTCCCAGGCCGAGCAGCGTCAGGCAACCGGCGAGCATCGGGAAGTCGAGGTCGATACCGCGCCCGGTGATGAGCGGCGACGGATATGGCTTGATGATGCCTTTGAGGCTCATGCCAGATCCTCCACGGCTTGGACGAACTGGTGACCACGGTCTTCGTAGTTCTTGAACATGTCGAAGCTGGCGCAGGCTGGTGACAGCAGCACCACGTCGCCCGGCTGGGCGGCGGCGCGACATTGTTCGACGGCTTCGACCAGGGAAGCGACGCGGATCAGCGGAACGGCGTCGCCAATGGCCTCGCCGATCTTGTCCGAGTCGCGGCCCATCAACACCACGGCGCGGCAGTTGGCCGCTACCGGATCGCGCAGGTCCTTGAACTCGGCACCCTTGCCATCACCGCCGGCGATCAGCACGACCTTGCCGTCGATGTCCGCGCCCAGGCCTTCGATGGCGGCCAGTGCAGCACCGACGTTGGTGGCTTTTGAATCGTTGTAGTAGCCCACGCCGTCGAGGTCGCGGACCCATTGGCAGCGATGCTCTAGACCGGCGAAGGTGCGCAGGCTCGACAACATGGCATCGAACGGCAGGCCGACCGCATGGCCCAGGGCCAGGGCCGCCAGGGCGTTGGACTGGTTGTGGGCGCCACGAATCTTCAACTCACGCACCGGCATCAGGTTCTGGAATTCGAAGGCCAGGTATTTTTCGCCGTCTTCTTCACGGATGCCGAAGGCTTTGAAATCCGGTTTGCTCAGGCCGAAGGTCCAGCACGGCTGGCCCTCGCCCATCAACGGACGGCTCAGGGCATCCTGGCGATTGACCACGAACTGCCGGGCACCACGGAAGATCCGGTGCTTGGCCAGGTGATAAGCCGGCAGACCGCTGTAACGGTCCATGTGGTCTTCGCTGACGTTGAGCACGGTCGCCACTTCGGCGTTGAGTTGATCGGTGGTTTCCAGCTGGAAACTCGACAACTCCATCACGTACAGCTCGACGTCGTCGCGCAGCAGATCCAGCGCCGGTGTACCGAGGTTGCCGCCGACGGCCACACGCTTACCCGCCGCCGCCGCCATTTCGCCGACCAGGGTGGTGACGGTGCTTTTCGCGTTGGAACCGCTGATGGCCACGATCGGCGCCTTCGCGTTACGCGCGAACAGCTCGATGTCACCGGACAATTTCACGCCACGAGCGGCTGCGGCCTGCAGGGCCGGGGTCGCCAGCGCCAGGCCGGGACTCACGTAGAGCTCGTCGGCGCGGCACAGGAATTCGACGTCCAGCTCGCCACAACGCACTTCCACGTGCGGATAGTCACGCTTGAGCGTGGCCAGTTCCGGTGGATTTTCCCGCGTATCGGCCACAGCAAACGCCACGCCCCGGTTCGCCAGGAAGCGAACCAGGGACATGCCGCTCTTGCCGAGGCCGACAACGATGCGGAAGTGGTCAGAAGCGATCAGAGACACGAGTTTCTACCTCAGCTTCAGGGTGGCAAGGCCGATCAGCACGAGAATCACGGTGATGATCCAGAAACGGACGATCACACGTGGCTCGGGCCAACCCTTGAGTTCAAAGTGGTGGTGAATGGGCGCCATGCGGAATACGCGGCGACCGGTCAGCTTAAAGGAGGCAACCTGAATGACCACTGACAGGGTTTCCATCACGAACACGCCGCCCATGATGAACAGGACGATTTCCTGACGGACGATCACCGCGATGGTGCCCAGGGCCGCGCCCAGCGCCAGTGCGCCGACGTCGCCCATGAAGACTTGTGCCGGATAGGTGTTGAACCACAGGAAGCCCAGGCCGGCTCCGATCAGTGCGCCGCAGAACACGATCAGTTCGCCCGCGCCCGGTACATAAGGAATCAGCAGGTATTCGGCGAATTTCACGTTACCCGACAGGTAGCAGAAGATACCCAGGCCGCCGCCCACCATCACCGTCGGCATGATCGCCAGGCCGTCGAGGCCGTCGGTCAGGTTGACCGCGTTGCTCGAACCGACAATCACGAAATAGGTCAGGACGATGAAGCCTGCGCCCAGTGGAATGCTGTAGTCCTTGAGCATCGGCAGGATCAGGGTGGTCTCCACCGGCGTGGCGGCAGTCATATAAAGGAAGATCGCCGCACCCAGGCCGAACACCGACTGCCAGAAGTATTTCCACCGGCTCGGCAAGCCACGGGAGTTTTTCTCGATCACCTTGCGGTAGTCATCAACCCAGCCGATGGCGCCAAACAGCAAGGTCACCAGCAGTACGACCCAGACGTAACGGTTGGTCAGGTCAGCCCAAAGCAGGGTACTGACACCGATGGACGACAGGATCAGCGCGCCGCCCATGGTCGGTGTGCCCGACTTGGACAGGTGCGACTGCGGGCCGTCATTGCGAACGGATTGACCGATCTGACGGTTCTGCAAAGTGCGGATCATCCACGGGCCATAGCACAGCGACAAGACCAGCGCGGTCAGTACACCGAGAATCCCGCGCAGGGTCAGGTACTGGAAGACCGCGAAGCCTTTGTAGAACTGTTGCAGATACTCCGCTAGCAGCAGCAGCATTAATGTTTCTCCGGACTGGACCCGCACAAAGCGGCGACGACGTTTTCCATCGCAGCGCTGCGCGACCCCTTGATCAAAATGGTGGTGTTTGTATCTTGCTCGGCGCCCAGGGCTTTGATCAGTTCAGCCTGCGTGCTGAAGTGAAAAGCCTCTGGACCGAATGCGTTCACGGCGTGAGCCATCATTGGCCCGACGGCGTACAGCGCAGAAACCTTGCCACGGGCGTACTCGCCCACGTCGCGGTGCCCCTGCTCCGCCCATTCGCCCAACTCGCCGATATCCCCGAGCACCAGGACGGTGCGACCGGAAAAGCCGGCCAGTATATCAACGGCAGCGCACATGGAGGTGGGGTTGGCGTTGTAAGTGTCATCGATCACGCGCATGCCATTGCTGGCCAATTGCGCGACGGTGCGTCCCTTGACCGGTTGCACCGCGCCAAGGCCGGTGGCAATACCGAACAGCGACACACCCAGGGCATGGGCGGCAGCGGCGGCGGCCATGGCATTGGCGACGTTATGGGTGCCGAGCAGGTTCAGTTGAACGCGCTCTACACCTTCAGGGCTGTGCAGATTGAAGGCCGGGCAGCCACGGGCATCGGTGGCCAGGTCACTGGCGTAGAAATCGGCGCTGGTATTGCTCAACGCAAACGTCAGCACTTTGCGATCACCGGCACGCGTCTTCCAGATACCGAAAGCCTTGTCGTCGAGATTGAGCACTGCGACGCCATCGGCCTCCAGCCCTTCGATGATCTCACCCTTGGCTTCGACGATTTTTTCCGGGCCACCGAACTCGCCGACGTGGGCGGTCCCGGCATTGTTGAGAATGGCCACGTGTGGTTTGGTCAGGCCAACGGTGTAAGCAATTTCACCGAGGCGCGATGCACCGAGTTCGATCACTGCCGCCGTATGCTCCGGCGCCAGTTCGAGCAGGGTCAGCGGCACACCGAGATCGTTGTTCAGGTTGCCACGGGTCGCCAGTACCGGGCCACGGGTGCGCAGGATGCTCGCCAGCATTTCCTTGACCGTGGTCTTGCCGCTCGAACCGGTGACAGCCGCGACCGGATGGGTGTAGGCGGCGCGATTGAGCGCACCCAACTGCCCGAGGGCCTGCCGAGTATCGCTGACCAGTAACTGCGGCAGTGTGCTGTCGGCGACTTCGCGCTCGACCAGCGCGGCCACGGCGCCCTTGGCAGCGACTTCATTCAGATAATCATGACCATCGAAGCGCGGACCGGTCAGGGCAATAAACAGCTGACCCGGCTTGATGGCGCGGCTGTCGATGCTGACGCCGTCGAAACCGGCATCGGTCGACACAAGGCGAGCATTCAGCGCGCCGGTCAGTTCGCTCAGTTGCAAGGCCTTAAGCATGGGCCACCTCCCACGCGGTCAAGGCATGATCGGCCTCGACCAGATCGGAAAAGGCATGACGCTCGCCGTTGATTTCCTGATAGTCCTCGTGACCTTTGCCGGCCAGGACAATCACGTCGTCCACCGAGGCACTGGCAATCAGCCGGGCAATCGCCTGACCGCGACCGGCAACGAACTCCACTTTATCCACAGCCGTGAAACCGGCGCGGATGTCATCGAAAATCACCGATGGATCTTCAGTGCGCGGGTTGTCGTCGGTCACCAGCACGCCATCGGCCAGGCGCTCGACCACTTCGGCCATCAACGGACGCTTGCCGCGATCACGGTCGCCGCCACAGCCGAACAGGCACAGCAACCGACCCTTGGCGTGTGGACGCAGGGCCAGCAGTACTTTTTCCAGGGCATCCGGGGTGTGGGCGTAATCGACCACCACCAGCGGCTGCGAACCACCGCCCAGACGCTGCATGCGACCGGCCGGGCCTTCGAGTTTCGGCAGCACCTTGAGGATTTCGTCCAGTGCGTAATCCAGGCCGAGCAACGCGCCGACCGCCGCCAGGACGTTGCTCAGGTTGAAGCGACCGAGCAAGGTGCTGCGCAAGTGGTGCTCGCCCTGTGGCGTGACCAACGTGGCGCGCACGCCTTCGTCGTCGAATTGCGCCTGGCGGCAATACAGGTAGGCGCTGGAATCTTCCAGGCTGTAGGTGATCAACCGCGACTCGCGCTTGTCGGCGGCCAGTTGCCGACCAAACTCGTCGTCGAGGTTGACCACGCGGCATTTCAAGTCATTCCAGTCAAACAGCCTGGCCTTGGCTTCGCCGTAAGCCTGCATGGTGCCGTGGTAATCCAGGTGATCGCGTGACAGATTGGTCATCACCGCCACATCGAACGCCAGTGCAGTCACACGGCCCTGATCCAGGCCATGGGAAGAAACTTCCATGGCGACGGCTTTGGCGCCGGCCTTTTTCAAGTCCGCCAGGGTCGCTTGCACGGCAATCGGATTCGGCGTGGTGTGCAGGCCGCTTTCCAGCGCGCCGTAGAAACCGCAACCGAGCGTGCCGACCAGGCCGCAGTGCTGGCCAAGCAGATCCAGCGCCTGGGCAACCAGTTGAGTGACACTGGTCTTGCCGTTGGTGCCGGTTACGCCGATCAGGTTCAGGTGATGGCTCGGCTCGCCATAAAAACGCCCGGCGATGTCCGACAGCTGAGCCGCCAGACCTTTGACCGGAATCAGCGGCACTTCAGTGATTGGCAGGACCGTGGCACCTTCTACTTCATAGGCCACCGCGGCAGCACCGCGCTGCAAGGCGTCGGCAATATGCGCACGCCCATCGAACTTCCCGCCCGGCACGGCGAGGAACAGATCACCCGCGCGCACGTTGCGGCTGTCCAGGGCGAGTTCACGAATCAGTAAATCGTGGCCGGCGTGAGGGAAAATCTTGTTCAGGCTCAGAGACATCAGCCGCGCCCTCCATTGGCTTTCAGCGGAACGACCGGTGTTGCGTTCGCTTGTTGAGTAGGTGGCAGGTTGTCCGGGGTGATGTTCATCAGGCGCAGGGTGCCCGACATCACGCGGCTGAACACAGGCGCGGATACCAGGCCGCCGAAGTAACCAGCCTTGGTCGGTTCATCGATGACGACCACGATGGCGTAGCGTGGATCGCTCATCGGGCCGAAACCGGCGAACAGCGAACGATAGGAGTTCTCGGCGTAACCCTTGGTGCCGACCGAGGTTTTACGCGCAGTACCGGACTTGCCGCCCACGTGATACGCCGGCACCTGCGCGCGGAACACACCGCGCGGGGCTTCGATCACTTGCTGCAGCATGCCTTGCATGGTTTTCGCGACGGCCTCCGGCAGCACCTGGGTGGTTTGCGGTGCCTTGTCGGTCTTGATCAGGGTGAGCGGTGCAAGGCGACCATTGTTGGCCAGGGCCGAGAAGGCGTGGACCAACTGGATCGCGGTCACTGAAACACCGTATCCATAGGACAGCGTCGCGGTCTCGGCCTTGCGCCACTCGCGGTAGTTCGGCAAGTTGCCGACGCGCTCGCCCGGGAAGCCCAGGCCGGTGTCCTGGCCGAGGCCGACTTTCTGTGCCAGACGGAAAATGGTTTCGCCGCCGATATCGAACGCGACCTTGCTCATCCCGACGTTACTGGAGTTGATCAGGATGCCGGTCAGGTCGAGCACCGGGCCTTCGGTCTTGGAGACGTCCTTGATGGTGTACTTGCCAATCTGCAAGGAGCCCGGATACACCTCGACGGTATCGCTCGGTTTCCAGCGGCCGGTTTCGATGGCGGCACTCATCGAGATCGCTTTCATGGTCGAGCCCGGCTCGAACACGTCGATCATCGCGCGGTTACGCATCATCGCCGGTTGCAGGTTGCGACGGTTGTTCGGGTTGTAGGTCGGCTGGTTGACCATCGCGAGAATCTCGCCGGTCTTCACGTCCATGATCACCAGGCTGCCGGCCTTGGCGCCGTTCTCGATGATCGCGTTGCGCAATTCGCGGTTGGCCAGGTATTGCAGGCGCAGGTCAATGGACAACGCCAAGGGCTTGCCGGCCTTGGCGTTTTTGGTGACCTGGACATCCTTGATCAGCCGGCCGCGCCGGTCCTTGATGACTTGTCGTTTACCCGGCACCCCGGCCAGCCATTCGTCATAGGCCAGCTCGATACCTTCCTTCCCATGGTCATCGATGTCGGTAAAGCCAACCATATGCGCGGTCACTTCACCGGCCGGATAGAAACGGCGGAACTCTTCAATGCCATAAACACCCGGCACTTTCAGGTCGAGCACAGCCTGCCCCTGCTCCGGGGTCAGCCCGCGCACCAGATAAATGAATTCTTTGTTGGCCTGGGCTTCGAGACGTTCGGCCAAGGCTTTCGGGTCCTGCCCCAAGGCAGCCGCCAGTGCCGGCCATTTCTCCTTGGCTGTTTGCATTTCCTTGGCATTGGCCCAAAGGGTGGTGACCGGTGTACTCACGGCCAAAGGCTCGCCGTTACGGTCGGTGATCAGGCCACGGTGAGCCGGAATCGGAATATGACGAACACTGCGGGCATCGCCCTGACCTTTAAGGAAGGCACGGTCGACCACTTGCAAATCGATGATGCGCCAGGCAATCGCGGCCACCATGATGCCGAGCAAACCCAGCACCACGCGGAACCGCCAAGGAAAGAGTGCACCTTCGAGTTTCATCATGGCGCCACCATCTTCACGTCAGCGGCACCGGGGATGTGCATTTTCAATTGTTCGGTGGCCAGCACTTCGATTCGGCTGTGGGCGGTCCAGGTGCTCTGCTCCAGAATCAACCGCCCCCACTCCGCCTGCGCCTTGTCGCGCACGCTCAATTCGTTGTACAGCGAATTCAATAGCTGACGGTTCCAGTGCGCGCTGTAGGACACGCCGATGGCCGAAACGAGCACGCCGACAAACAGCAGCAGCATGAAGAAGCTTCCGCCGGGCAATGGCTTGGCGAAAAGCTTGCTCACCGCAGCTTCTCCGCCACACGCATGACAGCGCTTCGCGAACGTGGGTTGGCTTTGAGTTCGGCGTCGGAGGCCGTCTGCGCTTTGCCATGGACTTTGATTTTCGGTTCGAAGGCAACATGCCGAACCGGCAGGTTGCGCGGCAGGTTGTCGGCTTCGCCTTTCACCAGCTTGCGCATGAACAGTTTGACGATACGGTCTTCCAGCGAGTGGAAGCTGATCACCACCAGGCGACCGCCCACTTCCAGGCACTCCAGCGCGGCTTCGAGACCGGTTTCCAGATCACCCAGTTCGTTGTTGACGTGAATGCGCAGCCCCTGGAATGCGCGGGTTGCGGGGTTCTTGCCCTTTTCCCATGCCGGGTTGGCGACCTTCAGGACTTCTGCCAGGTCACCGGTGCGCTCGAATGGCTTGATGTCACGGCGCTCGGCCACGGCCCGGGCCATGCGACCGGAGAAACGCTCTTCGCCGTATTCCTTGAACACCCGGGCGATTTCTTCCACGGGCGCGGTGTTGACGAATTCGGCGGCACTGATGCCACGGGACGGATCCATGCGCATGTCCAGCGGGCCGTCGTTGAGGAAGCTGAAACCGCGCTCAGGGTCGTCGAGCTGTGGCGAAGACACGCCCAGATCCAGCAGAACGCCGCTGACCTTGCCGGCCAGACCGCGTTCGGCGACTTCCGAACCCAGCTCGGCAAAGCTGCGCTGCACAACGACAAAGCGGCCGTCTTCGGCCGCTAGCGTCTGCCCGGTGGCAATCGCTTGTGGATCTTTGTCGAATCCGAGCAAGCGACCATCAGGACCGAGCTGACTGAGGATCAGCCGGCTGTGCCCGCCGCGCCCGAACGTACCGTCCAGATAGCAGCCATCAGGACGTACGGCGAGAGCCTCGACGGCTTCGTCAAGCAGTACGGTGATGTGGTTAAAGCCGCTATCAATAGTCACAGGATTAAATCACGCAGTTCATCAGGCATCGCGCCCGGTTGTTGAATAGCAGCCAGGTCAGCGGCAGAAACCGCGTTCCAGGCATCCTCGTCCCACAATTGGAACTTGTTCAGTTGGCCTACCAACATCGCGCGCTTATCCAACTTGGCATATTCACGAAGACGCGGTGGAACCAGAAAACGACCACTGCCATCGAGCTCGAGATCGACGGCATTACCAATCAGTAAACGTTGCAGGCGGCGGTTCTCTTCGCGAAGCGAAGGCAGTGCGCGCAGTTTGGTTTCAATAATTTCCCACTCATCGAGGGGGTAAACACACAAACAAGGATCAACGGCATCAATTGTTACGATCAATTGACCGGAGCTACGCGAATCGAGCTCGTCACGGTACCGGCTCGGCATTGCGAGACGGCCCTTTGCATCGAGACTGATAGCGTTAGCTCCGCGAAACACGTCAGCGTTTCTCCAAATTCTAGCGTTTTTAGCTCAAAAAACCCACTTCATGCCACTTTCCGCCACTTGCGCACACTATAGGAATGCGCCCACCACACCGTCAAGGCGCGGATTAAAGGAAAACCCTTACAGAACTGAGATTTAGGAGCATTAACGGAGGGGCAACGAGAATCCGGCACATGAAACTGCCCGATAACTTGAATCAGCACAGGAGGCTGCGTTCGGAAGTTAAAGTAATTTATTAAGAGTAAGATTTTTTTGGTATTACAAAAGAGGTTCTGCGGATGAATGTGCAAGGAGGGAAATTGCTATCACCAATCCCCTTGCTCAATGATTTAAGCAGAGGGGAGAAAAAGGTGGAGAGTCGATCTGTAAGCCGGGTTCTGTCTTGAACAGTCATTCGTCTACGATGGCCATCACTGGACATCTTTAGCAACCTACCCGGTCCCAGCGCGGGCCACGCCTTGGGACCCTATTTGGTCTTGCTCCAAGTGGGGTTTACCTAGCCACGAACTGTTGCCAGACGTGCGGTGCGCTCTTACCGCACCTTTTCACCCTTACCGGCGCCGAAGCGCTTAGGCGGTTATTTTCTGTGGCACTTTCCGTAGGCTCACGCCTCCCAGGCATTACCTGGCACTTCGCCCTATGGAGCCCGGACTTTCCTCCCCCCCCTAATTTTCATAGAGGGCAGCGACTGTCCGATCGACTCTCCGCCGCGAAGGTTACCGGCAGAGCGCCCGAAGAACAAGCGTTAAGCGCCGGTGCGCACGCCTGCGCGTCGGGTTTTACTCGCCCTTCTGCTTATCCAGCGCGATCTGATACAGCACATTCTTTCGTTCGCCGGTGATTTGCGCCGCCAAAGCCGCCGCACGCTTGAGCGGCATTTCTTCGAGCAACAGATTGAGGATGCGCATCGCCTCGCTGCTGACAGCACCCTCCTCCTCGGGGGCGGACCAGCCCGCCACCAACACGACGCACTCGCCGCGCTGCTGATTGCTGTCCGACTCGACAAACTCGCGCAGCTCGGCCAGAGGCAGCCCCTTGAGGGTTTCAAAGGTCTTGGTCAGCTCACGGGCAAGCAGTGCCGGGCGCTCGGGGCCGAACACCAGCTCCATGTCTTGCAGGCACTCCAGTATGCGATGTGGGGCCTCATAGAAGATCAATGTACGAGGTTCTTCCTTTACCTGCTCGAGGCGTGCTCGCCGCCCCACCGCCTTGGCCGGGAGAAAGCCCTCGAAAATGAAACGGTCGGAAGGCAACCCCGCCGCCGACAACGCCGCAATCAAGGCGCAGGCACCCGGAACCGGCACCACATTGATGCCTGCCGCTCGAGCCTGTCGCACCAAGTGATAACCCGGATCGGAAATCAGCGGCGTCCCGGCGTCAGAGATCAATGCCACGTTGTCACCGGCAAGCAGACGCGTGATAAAGCGACTACCTTCATCCCGCTCGTTGTGTTCATGACAGGCGGCCAATGGCGTCGAAATGCCGAAGTGTTGCATCAAGCGCTGGGAATGACGGGTGTCTTCCGCGGCGATCAAGGCAACTTCACGTAGAATCTTCAGCGCCCGCGCACTGATGTCATCCAGGTTGCCGATGGGCGTCGCCACCACATAAAGCGAGCCAGCAGCAGAATTCAAAGCACCTGGAGCAGTCAAAGCGCACACCTCATGATCGGTAAAAGTCGCCATTGTAGCGCGTAGCGAGGCTCACGATACCCGCAAGCAAACGAGGCATCGGCGACCGTTTGTGCGCTGGCGCAACATTTACACCAGCTAAATTGATCGATTCACGCCAGTAACATCGCGCCCCGGCCAGTGCTTGGGTACAATTCCACGCTAATTTGATCGAGTATCAGGAACGCTTACATGATCGCTTGCCTGCGGCTGTTATCTGCCCTCTGCCTCGCTGCCTTGCTGGCGGCTTGCGCCAGCTCGCCCTCGTCCAGCCTTGGCGAACTTCCACGGACACCGGACGCCAGTATCGAGCAACTGCTTGAGAAGGCCGCCCAAAGCAAATCTGCGGAAGATGCCGCCCTTCTGCGCTTGAGCGCTGCCGACCTGGCCTATCGCCAGGGCAATGCCGGCCAGTCCGCGCAAATCCTGCAACAGGTCCCGGTCGAGCAGCTCAAGCCGGGCCCACAGATTTTCGCCAACACCCTGGCGGCCGAACTGGCCATGACCCGCAATCAGCCCAAGGCCGCACTGGCCGCCTTGAGCCACCCAAGCATGCAATACTTGAGCGAACTGCCCGTCGAGCAACAGGTCCGCACCGGCACTGTTCACGCCCGCGCCCTGGAAGCCGATGGCCAGACCCTCGCCGCCGCTCGCGAGCGCATTTTCATTGCCCCGATGCTTAAAGGTGAAGCCGCGAGCAAAAACCACGAAGCGATCTGGACCCTGATCGCTTCGCTGCCGACCGCGCAATTGCAGCCGAACTCCACCGACGATCTCGGCGGCTGGATGGCCCTGGCCCTGGCCGTGAAATCCGCCGGCACCCTGGAGCAGCAACAGGCCGCCATCGACAACTGGCGCGCGCAGAACCCGAAACACCCGGCCGCCCTTCAATTGCCGCAGCCACTGACCCAACTCAAGGAACTGGCCAGCCAGCCCTTGAGCAAGATTGGCCTGCTGCTGCCCCAGGATGGCCAGCTGGCCTCGGTTGGCAAAGCACTGCGCGACGGTTTCATGGCTGCCCACTACCAGGCACAACAGGCCGGGCAGAAACCACCTGCCATCGAGTTTTATGACAGCTCGCGCCTGACGTCCATGGACGAGTTCTACCGCAAGGCCCAGGCCGATGGCGTGCAACTGGTCGTCGGCCCGCTGGAGAAACCACTGGTCAAACAGCTGAGCACTCGCCCGCAACTCCCGATCACCACCCTGGCGCTGAACTACAGCGAAGGCGATCAAGGCCCGGCGCAGCTGTTCCAGTTCGGTCTTGCCGCAGAAGACGAAGCCCGCGAAGTGTCGCGCCGCGCTCGCGCCGACGGCCTGCATCGCGCAGCCATCATGGTGCCGAAAGGCGAATGGGGCGATCGCGTGCTCAAGGCGTTCAGCCAGGATTGGCAAGCCAATGGCGGCACCATCGTCGCCACCGAACGCGTCGACCAACCAGTCCAGCTGGCCCAGCAGATTGCCGACATGTTCCAGCTGCGCCAGAGCGAAGGTCGCGCCAAGAGCCTGCAAAGCACTGTTGGCTCGCAAGTAGCGGCCCAGCCGTCGCGCCGCCAGGACATCGAATTCATCTTCCTCGCCGCAACGCCGCAACAGGCCCAACAGATCAAACCGACCCTGAACTTCCAGTACGCAGGCGATGTACCGGTCTACGCCACCTCTCACGTATTCAGCGCCAGCGGCGACGTCAACCAGTACAACGACATGAACGGCATTCGCTTCTGCGAAACACCCTGGCTGCTGGACGCCAACGACCCACTGCGCCGCCAGGTCACCGCCCAATGGCCACAAGCCGCCGGTAGCCTGGGGCGTCTGTACGCCATGGGCGTGGACGCCTATCGACTGGCGCCGCGCCTCGGCCAGCTGAAGTCTCTGCCGGACAGCCGCATCGACGGTGAGTCGGGCAGCCTCGGCATGACTCAGAGCCAGCGGGTCGTGCGCCAGTTGCCATGGGCCCAGTTCGCCAATGGCCAGATCCAGCGCCTGCCGGATACCGCCCGCTGATGCCTGACAGGTCACGCCAGCAAAGCGGCATGGATGCCGAGCGCCACGCGCTCGAGCATCTTCAACAACAGGGTCTGCGCCTGCTGGCGCAGAACTGGTTGTGTAAACGCGGCGAGCTTGATCTGGTCATGCTAGATGGCGATACAGTAGTATTCGTTGAAGTCCGCTACCGAAAAGACACTCAATGGGGTGGCGCGCTCGATAGCATCGATGAGCGCAAACGGCAAAAGCTGATTTTCGCCGCGCAATATTTTCTTCAGCGCGAGTCGCGCTGGGCCAATTCCCCTTGCCGCTTCGACGTGATTGCCATCGACAGCCACCTTGATCAGCTGAACTGGCTGCAGAATGCCTTCGACGGCTGATCACCGGCATCACGAACCGGACACTATCACCCAACACTTTTGCTCTTTGCTTTGCGGGCTGCACATTCACGTGCCGAACAGCCGCGCTAATTAAGGTCACACAGATGGACATGCAATCCCGAATTCGCCAGCTTTTTCAGGCCAGTATCGACACCAAGCAACAGGCGATGGAAGTTCTTGCACCGCACATCGAGCAAGCCAGCCAGGTCATGGTCAACGCCCTGCTCAACGAAGGCAAAATGCTTTCCTGTGGCAACGGCGGCTCAGCCGGCGATGCCCAGCACTTTTCGTCCGAGCTGCTCAATCGCTTTGAGCGCGAGCGCCCGAGCCTGCCGGCCATCGCCTTGACGACCGACAGCTCGACGATCACCTCGATCGCCAATGACTACAGCTACAACGAAATCTTCTCCAAGCAGATCCGCGCACTGGGCCAACCGGGTGATGTGTTGCTGGCTATCTCCACCAGCGGCAACTCGGCCAACATAATTCAAGCGATCCAGGCCGCACATGATCGCGAAATGATTGTCGTAGCATTGACGGGACGTGATGGTGGCGGCATGGCGTCGCTGCTGTTGCCCGAGGACGTGGAGATTCGCGTACCGGCCAACGTCACCGCTCGTATTCAAGAAGTCCACCTGCTGGCGATCCATTGCCTTTGCGACTTGATCGACAGCCAATTGTTCGGGAGTGAAGAATGACCCCTAATCGCCTTGGCCTACTGGCCTTGACTCTGTGCCTCGGCATCAGCGGTTGCACCTCGGTGGTGACTGCCAGCCGTGAAGCACCCATTGAAGATGACCGCGGCACTCGCACACTGGGCAGCAAGATCGACGACTCCCTGATCGACACCAAGGTTGGCGTGAACATCGCCAAGGCCGACCCGGCCCTGGACAAGGACTCGCACATCGTCGTCACCAGCTACAACGGTGTCGTGCTGCTCGCCGGGCAAACGCCACGCGCAGACCTCAAGGCCAAGGCCGAACAGGCCGCCGCCGCAGTCCAGCGCGTGAAGCAGGTGCACAACGAGCTGCAAATCATGGCCCCCTCTTCGCTGCTGGCGCGCCAGAATGACACCTGGCTGACCACCAAGATCAAGACCCAGATGCTCGCTGACGCGAACATCCCTGGTTCGCGCATCAAGGTTGTCACTGAAAACGGCATCGTCTACTTGCTGGGCCTGCTGACCAAACAGGAAGCTGCGCAGGCGACCAACCTGGTGCAAGGCGTATCCGGCGTGCAGAAGATTGTGAAGCTGTTCGAGTACATCGACTGATCCACATCCTGTAGGAGCGAGCTTGCTCGCGAAAAACGTCCGGTGAATGCGCTCATTCAGACAGCCCGCGTCATCGTTCACGCCCATCGCGAGCAGGCTCGCTCCTACATCGTTTGAAGGTGGTGAAGTAATAAAAAAGGCGATCCATCCGGATCGCCTTTTTTATTACTTCACCACCTTCAAACTGGGGCGACCGCTTGGCCGCGGTGGCTCGCTGTCCGGTGGCGGAAGGTCGTCATCCGGCTCGATGTCGTCGTCCTCGCCCATCGGCGATTCCAGATCAAACACCATGCCCTGGCCGTTCTCCCGGGCGTAGATACCCAGGATCGATGCGATAGGCACGTACAAGGTGTGCGGCACGCCACCGAAGCGCCCCTCGAAACTGACCGCCTCGTTGTCCATGTGCAAGTGGCGCACGGCTTGTGGCGATACGTTCAGGACGATCTGCCCGTCACTGGCAAAGCCTTGAGGTACCTGCACCGACGGATACTCGGAATTGACCAGCATATGCGGGGTGCAATCGTTGTCCACAATCCACTCATAGAGCGCGCGGACCAGATAAGGTCGACTGGAGTTCATAGCGGCTCCTTAAGCCTTAGCGCATGTCGCGTTCGACACCAGACAGACTCGCCTGGAAAGCCTCACGCGCAAACTGGCGCTCCATATAATCAAGCAGCGGCTTGGCCGGCCGCGGCAGTTCTATACCCAGAATCGGCAATCGCCAGAGTATTGGCAATAGGCAGCAGTCCACCAGGCTTTGTTCCTCACTGAGGAAAAACGGCTTGTCGGCAAACAGTGGCGACACACCCGTCAGGCTTTCGCGCAACTCCTTGCGAGCCACGGCACGGGCCGCCTCCTTGGTCCGCGAATCCAGAATCAGATCCACCAGACCACACCAGTCCCGCTGAATGCGGTGTATCAGCAGGCGACTGTTGGCACGCGCCACGGGATAAACCGGCAGTAGCGGCGGGTGCGGGTAACGCTCATCCAGATATTCCATCACCACAGTCGACTCCCACAACGCCAGGTCGCGATCGACCAGGGTGGGCAAGCTGCCGTAAGGGTTCACTTCAATCAGTTTAGGCGGCTGGCGTCCAGCTTCCACGTAAATGATCTCGGCGCTGACACCCTTCTCTGCCAGTACGATGCGCACTCGGTGGGAATAGTGGTCGGCGGGGTCGGAGTAACAGGCCAACCGATTGGTCACGCCCATGGCGATCCTCCTCGCTTGTAGAAATTATCGAAAGCGGAAAAACGAGCGCGCCCAGAGGGCGCCTCCCGTAACGACTGGATCACCAGTATCGCTACCTATTCAGAGGCGCCCTTGGGCGCGCGCGATTAACAGCAATAGCTTGAAGCTTTATCAGTGCACGTCTTTCCAGTATTCGCGCTTGAGCAGGTAAGCGAATACGAAGAAGAACGCCAGGTACAACAATACGTACGTACCGATGCGCTGATGTTGCAGCTTAACCGGGTTAGCCGAGTAAGCCAGGAAGGTTACCAGATTCTTGACCTTCTCATCGAACTGCTCTTCAGTCAGAGCACCGCTTTTCGGCACGATGGTCAGCTGATCGCACGCTTCATGAGTCAACGGCGTGCCGGTCAGCGGATCATATTGCTTCTTGCCGTCTTCGACGATCGGAACCTGTTTGCATCCCACTATCTGGCGACCTTGCAGGCCGGCCAGGACGTTAGGCATGCCCACGTTCGGGAAGACCTTGTTGTTCACACCCCATGGGCGCGAAGGATCTTCATAGAACGACTTCAGGTAACCGTAGAGCCAGTCAGTGCCACGCACACGGGCAACCAGGGTCAGGTCTGGCGGTGCAGCACCAAACCAGGCCTTGGCGTCCGCAGGCTGCATGCCGATGCTCATGTGGTCACCGATCTTGGCACCTGTGAACACCAGCTTCTCCAGCATCAACTCATGGGGAATACCCAGGTCGTCGGCAACACGCTCATAGCGCTGGAACTTGGCACTGTGGCAACCCATGCAATAGTTGGCGAACGTACGCGCACCGTCCTGCATGGCTGCCTTATCGGAAACGTCAATGTCGACTTTTTCCAGCTCAGGACCACCGTGTTCGGCTGCGAAAGCGAACACTGGCAGCGCAGCAAGCATCAATACAGCAAATAGTTTTTTCATCAGCCAGTCACCCTTTCCGGAACCGGTTTGGTCTTCTCGAGCCTGGTGTAGAACGGCATCAGAATGAAGTAGGCGAAGTACAGGAACGTGCATACCTGCGACAGCAGCGTACGGCCTGGAGTCGGAGCCAGCACGCCCAACACACCCAGGATCACGAACGAGATGCAGAACACCCAGAGCCAGATCTTGCTCAGCCAGCCCTTGTAGCGCATGGACTTGACGGGGCTACGATCGAGCCACGGCAGCACGAACAGCACAGCGATGGCCGCGCCCATGGCGATTACACCCAGGAGCTTGTCCGGAACCGCACGCAAGATCGCGTAGAACGGGGTGAAGTACCAGACCGGAGCGATGTGCTCTGGGGTCTTGAAGGCGTTCGCCACTTCGAAGTTCGGCTTCTCGAGGAAGTAACCACCCATTTCCGGGAAGAAGAACACGATCGAGCAGAAGATGAACAGGAACACCACCACGCCGACGATATCTTTCACGGTGTAGTACGGGTGGAAGGCGATGCCGTCCAGCGGTATGCCGTTTTCGTCCTTGTGCTTCTTGATGTCCACGCCGTCCGGGTTGTTCGAACCGACTTCGTGCAACGCCAGGATGTGCAGTACCACCAGACCGAGGATGACGATCGGCAGGGCAACCACGTGCAGGGCGAAGAAGCGGTTCAGGGTAATGCCGGAAATCAGGTAGTCACCACGAATCCACTGGGTCAGGTCGTTGCCGATGACCGGGATCGCACCGAACAGCGAGATGATCACCTGGGCACCCCAGTAGGACATCTGGCCCCACGGCAGCAGGTAACCCATGAAGGCTTCGGCCATCAGCGCCAGGTAGATCAGCATGCCGAAGACCCACACCAGCTCGCGCGGCTTCTGGTACGAACCGTAGAGCAGACCACGGAACATGTGCAGATAGACCACGATGAAGAACGCCGAAGCGCCGGTGGAGTGCAGCAGACGCAGGATCGAGCCGTACTCGACGTCGCGCATGATGTATTCGACAGAGGCAAACGCCTCTTCCGCCGACGGGGTGTAGCTCATGGTCAGCCAGACACCGGTAACGATCTGGTTGACCAGAACGAGCAATGCCAGGGAACCAAAGAAGTAGAAAAAGTTGAAGTTTTTCGGAGCGTAATACTTGCTGAGATGGTCTTCCCACATCTTGGTCGCGGGAAAGCGCGCATCAACCCAATCCATGAACTTGCTCATCACGCTTTCTCCGTATCGACGCCAATGACAATGATCTCATCGGTCTCATAGGAATGCGGGGGAACTGGCAGGTTCAAAGGCGCAGGTTGCGACTTGTAGACGCGGCCAGCCAGATCGTAATGGGAGCCGTGGCACGGGCAGAAATATCCACCTACCCATTTCGGACCAAGATCCGCAGGTGCCACTTCCGGACGGAAAGTAGGCGAACAACCCAAGTGCGTGCAAATGCCGATCAGCAGCAGAACTTCTGGCTTGATCGAACGTGTTTCCGGGTTGACATAAGCCGGTTGCGTCGATTGTTTGGAATCAGGATCGGCGAGATCGCCTTCGATCTTTTTCAGATTCCCCAGGATTTCCGGTGTACGGCGGACGATGAACACCGGCTGACCGCGCCACTCAGCAATCATCTGCTGGCCTGGCTCGATTTTGCTGACATTCACTTTCACCGGTGCACCAGCGGCTTTCGCCTTGGCACTGGGAAACCATGACCCCACGAACGGGACCGCAGCCCCCACCGCTCCTGCAGCACCCACCACGGATGTGGCTGCTACCAAGAAGCGACGCCGGCCTGTATTCACGCCGTCATTGCTCATTCAGTCCTCTCCCATCAGCTTTGTGGCCTGTTAAATCAGGCATCTACTAAGTAAAACTATGTACTTATAAAAATTTTGCCGAATGGTAATGAAAAGCCCCAATTCTGACAAGGTAATTACCGGAGCCCACCACCCTCAAGCCTTGGAGTATAGGGCGTCTACGGATGTGGCAAGTTGTCACAGCGCAATTCTTTGATAAATCTCAGGCATAAAAAAACGCCCAGCTCCGTGAGGAAACTGGGCGTTCTTTTTTGAACGTGAAAGCGAATTAACGCTTCGAGTACTGCGGACGCTTACGCGCTTTACGCAGACCGACTTTCTTACGTTCAACTTCACGAGCATCGCGGGTTACGAAGCCGGCTTTACGCAGGGCGCTGCGCAGAGTCTCGTCGTAGTCCATCAGAGCACGAGTGATGCCGTGGCGGATTGCGCCAGCTTGACCACTCACACCACCGCCGATCACGGTGACGTAGATGTCGAACTTCTCGACAGTCTCAGTCAATTCCAGCGGCTGACGAACTACCATGCGGGCAGTTTCGCGGCCGAAGAAATTATCCAGCGAACGGTTGTTGATGGAGATGTTACCAGTACCCGGACGCAGGAAAACGCGTGCGGTTGCGGTCTTGCGACGGCCAGTGCCGTAATTTTGAGTCGCCGACATAATGTACTATTCCGTTAAAACTTCAGTTCTTGGGGCTGCTGAGCAGTATGTGGGTGTGCAGCGCCCGCATAGACTTTCAGCTTACGGTACATGTCGCGACCCAGCGGGTTCTTAGGCAGCATGCCTTTTACCGCGGTCTCGATCACGCGCTCAGGGGCCTTGGCGATCAGCTTTTCAAAGTTGATCGACTTGATGCCGCCCGGGAAACCGGAGTGGGAGTAGTACATTTTGTCAGTGGTTTTAGCACCGGTAACACGGATCTGCTCAGCGTTGATTACGACGATGTAGTCGCCAGTGTCAACGTGAGGAGTGTACTCAGGCTTGTGCTTGCCACGCAGACGGCTCGCGATTTCGGTGGCCAGACGACCCAGGGTCTGACCAGCAGCGTCGACGACAAACCAGTCGCGCTTTACTGTTTCCGGTTTAGCAGTAAAAGTCTTCATTCTTTATAGCCTCAGGGGCCGCCCTGTAAATTAGACGGCGGATCTTACTGAATAGTGCGTACTTTGACAAGTCAAAGGCAGCCGGATACAGACGCTTTCGGGGGCTCGGGTCGGCGCGTCCGTTCAACGGCAAGATTCTTCGGCGGCGGCGCATCACTTCCACTGCAGAAAGAGGTGCGCAATTATGCAGATTGCGAAAAATAATTCAACCTGCTTTTATGATTGTTTTGCCCAAGGAGCACCCCGATGGACTATCGCCAGCTAGGCCGAACCAATCTGAACGTGAGTGCCCTCTGCCTCGGAACCATGACCTGGGGCGAGCAAAACAGCGAGGCAGACGCCTTCGCCCAGATTGAACGAGCCAAGAGCGCCGGGATCAACTTCATCGATACCGCCGAAATGTACCCGGTGCCGCCCAAGGCCGAAACCTACGCCACCACCGAACGCTACATCGGTAACTACTTCAAAAGCCGCGGCGATCGCGCCGACTGGATCCTGGCCAGCAAGATCGCCGGCCCCGGCAACACCATCGATTACATCCGCGACAAGAACCTGCGGCACAATCGGCAGCACATCACCGAAGCCGTGGACGCCAGCCTCAAGCGCCTGCAAACCGACTACATCGACCTGTACCAGCTGCACTGGCCGGAGCGCAGCACCAACTTCTTCGGCGTACTCGGCTACAAGCACAAGATCGAGGCCAACCTGACGCCACTGGAGGACACCCTCGAAGCGCTGGACGAACAGGTCCGCGCCGGCAAGATCCGCCACATCGGCCTGTCCAACGAGACGCCGTGGGGCACCATGCGCTTCCTGGCCCTGGCCGAAGCCCGAGGCTGGCCGCGCGCCGTATCGATCCAGAACCCGTACAACCTGCTCAATCGCAGCTTCGAAGTCGGCCTGGCGGAGATCGCCATCCGCGAGCAGTGCGGCCTGCTCGCCTATTCGCCGCTGGCGTTCGGTTTCCTGTCAGGCAAGTACGAAGGTGGCGCCCGTCCGCCAAAAGCTCGCCTGAGCCTCTACAGCCGCTTCAGCCGCTATTTCAACCCACAGTCGGAAGCGGCCTGCAGCCGGTACGTGGCCCTGGCTCGCGAACACGGCCTGGACCCGGCGCAAATGGCCCTGGCGTTCGTGACGCAGCAGCCGTTCGTGACCAGCAACATCATTGGCGCGACCACCATGGAGCAACTGGAAAGCAACATCGCCAGTTTCGACTTGAAGCTGTCGGAGGAAGTGCTGGAAGGGATCGAGGCGATTCACCAGGATCATCCGAATCCTGCGCCATAATTTTAAAAGATCGCAGCCTGCGGCAGCTCCTACAGGGTTTACGCCAAACCCATGTAGGAGCTGCCG